>NZ_JAEINN010000010.1 GCF_016342405.1 Maridesulfovibrio ferrireducens
AATGTCTTGATTTTAAAACGCCAAATCAAGTATTTAGAGACTTAAACAACAGTTGCACTTACTAGTTGAATCTAGGAGTTAATTAAAACGTCTTCTTTGGAGTAAACATTGCATTTTTTCATATTTCATTCAATTATCAAAGGATATCTCAGCACATAACCGCAACTCTGGTAATATTCTTGCAAATATCAATCGCGGGTATATATTATTGACACTGTCTTGATAAAATTAACAGTAAACACGGACGCGACTGAATGATCACCTGCACCAGATGTGGAAAAAAAAATGAAGATAGCTCCCCAACCTGTAGACAATGCGGGCATAAGCTGCAGTCAGGTTTTGCGAGATTTAACGGAGCATCATTATCCTCTAAAAAAAATAGAGATAGCCTTAATATCTCATTCGAAAATTCAGACATTTATGCCAAGCATGGCGAAGCATGGATTTATGCCCTTTTTCTTTTGGCAGCTGTCGTTTTTTTCACCTACCAGCAGGTTTACTGGCCCTTGTATATACTTACTCCGGCAGTTGCTATTCTGGCTTGGTTTCGGAAGATTTAACTGTCCTGTTTTGAAGCGCTTTTAAAGCTTTTTCCTGATCTTCCTGCAACAAATCAGGAATAGGTTTCTGCCAGAACTCAGCTTCTTTATCCGCTTTAATCTCTTTATCAGACTTTGGAAAACAACACCTAAGAACATGTCTATCTGAACAGGATGCAGGGGAATAAGCAATAACTCCGCATTGATTGTCATCTATATAATACTTAATACTTCTACGAAATTTTCTCTTACGTGAAAGGATCTTAACCTCGCCTTCTCCAACTTTACAGAAAAAATCTGTGTATTTTGAACCATAAAAAGCATTATAAATATAAACAGATTCACCTTGTTTTCCAACATAACTAAAAGAAGCAGGATCCTTACACTGAGAGCGGGCAAGAGCACTTAGAGCAATGCACATAGTACGCTCTTCCACCATGCTTCTGGCATTGGCGGAAGTGGAAAAAATGCACACAAAAACAATCAACATTACCAACTGCACAAAATTTTTCATATATCCCCGCATTTATTAACTCCGGCAAGTATCGCCGTTAATCACTTAAAGAATAAAACAAGATACTCTACGGTGCAAGGTCAAGGCAAGTCTACGAAATTCAGCAAGCACTGTTTTTACTGATTAACCAATCTGACAAAATTGGTATTTTACACATTCAAAGATAAAATTTTGCGACCCGCAAAATAATTTTCAAGCCGTGAGAACATGTGTTAAAAGGGCTAATCAATTCGTCGCAATCTCCCCCTCTCTTTTATTATCATCCTCCTTGTATATAACTTCCAAAGATTGCTAAAACAACTTTTTTTTCTAAACTTTCTATAGAAAAAACCCTGTATTTTCGACATCTTTTTGGGTTATGAACTTGTGGAAAACTTTTATATTTTTACAAAAACTGGAGATAAACGTCGAAATCTACTGTTTACAGTGATGTAACATCAAATTTTAAACTACCCCCCTGTACAAAACTTATATGCTGAGTTATTGTCTTGAACACAAACACATTACGTCTTTTAATCACAAATTTCACAGCTCGAGAGATATTAAATATCTTTCGCCTCAACCCTTATACTGACTAAATTTTAATAATATGAAAATAGAATCTGCTGGATGGAATTACGTTCGCGGTCTAGAACCGCTCAGTCTTTGCGACTGGCCCGGAAAAACAACCTGTGTGATTTTTCTGGGTGGATGCAACCTGTATTGCCCGACATGTCATAACTTTGATATGGCCTGGCATATGGAAAAACTACCTGTTTTACCGAGAGCAGATATAAAATCTTTCCTTAGGAATCGTGCTAAATGGCTTGACGGGGTCACCATCACTGGAGGCGAGCCTGCGACAGTTCCTAACCTCGGAGAAATTCTTCTTGAAATCAGAAATGTATCCAAACTGCCCATAAAAATGGACAGTAACGGTATGTTACCTGAAATCCTTGAGGATATTCTTCAACAAGGTTTGGTGGAGAAATTCGCCATTGATGTCAAAGGTCCATATGAAAAATATCCTGCTCTGACTGGGCATGGTGTTACGGCTGAAACTGCGCAGAAAAACCTCGAAAGAGTGTTCGAACTTGCAAAAGCCAATCCTGACGCATTCTACTTTCGTCTCACTAAAGTTCCGATACTTACAGATGACGATGTAGAAATAGCAAAAGGATACCTTCCTGATGGATTTGATTTAACCATTCAGAAATACATTCCTCCAAGGAGAGAGCATGCCCACGCAGATAATGAAGCGGGACGGCCGGTTGGAAACATGGTCGACGAAGCGAGTTGCACAGGCGGTATTTAAAGCACTAAACGCAAGTGGCATTAAAGATCCCCTGATGGCCAAGCGTATGGCCCGGCAAGTTGAAAGCAAACTCGAAGGTGTTTCTATTCCTGAACAAGAACATGTTCAGAATATGGTTGAAGAAGTCCTGATGGACTCAAGACTGCACAATGCTGCAAAAAAATACATTCTCTACCGCGACAGCCGCCGCAGGCTGAGAAGTCAAAAAGACGCATATCTCGACATCAAGGAAACGATTGACGATTACCTTGACCAAAGCGACTGGCGTGTTGCTGAAAATGCCAACATGACCCATTCCTATCAGGGGTTGATGCTTCATCTGTCAGGTACAGTACAAGCCCGCTACGCTCTTGAAAAATATCCTGAAGAAATCAGACAGGCCCATGAACACGGATACTTTCATGTTCATGACCTTTCATACGGTCTTGCAGGATACTGCGCAGGATGGAGTCTTCGCGACCTTCTTCTTGAAGGATTCAACCTTGAAGGCAGATCATGCGCCGGTCCAGCTAAGCATTTTGACGCTGCCCTCGGACAAATGGTTAATTTTCTCGGCACACTTCAAAATGAATGGGCCGGAGCACAAGCTTTCAATAATGTTGATACATACTTAGCCCCTTTTATAAGACACGATAAGCTTAGTTACGCAGAAGTATTGCAGGCTATGCAGAAATTTGTGTTCAACATGAACACAACCTCCAGATGGGGAGGACAGAGCCCTTTCACGAATCTTTCTTTTGACCTTGTGCCACCCAAACACATCGCTGGTGAAGCCATTATTATAGGAGGAGTCCTTCAAGACTCCACTTACGGTGAATACTCCGCAGAAATGGAGATGATAAACCGTTCATTCATCGAAGTAATGCTGCACGGCGATAATCAAAATAGAATTTTTTCATTCCCGATCCCTACTTACAACGTGACTGAAGACTTTCCGTGGGATTCTGAAATCGGGCGCACTTTGCTGGAATTAACAGCCAAATACGGCGTCCCTTATTTCCAGAATTTCATCAGTTCTGACTTAAACCCTGAAGACGTGCGTTCCATGTGCTGCCGTCTTCAAATGGATTTACGCGAACTAAGAAACAAAGTCGGCGGACTTTTCGGAGCAGGCGACCTGACCGGATCAATCGGAGTTGTAACTTTGAACTTGCCGAAACTGGCTTATCTGGCTCAAGGCGAAGAAGATTTTCTTGACCTCATTGAAGAATACGCTGAACAGGCTAAAAACTCGCTTGAATTCAAACGAAAACTTATCCAGACAAATCTGGACAACGGCATGTTCCCATGGTCGCGCCGTTACCTTAAAAACGGATACAAAGGTCACTTCTCAACCATAGGATTGCTAGGCGGACATGAAGCTTGTCTGAATCTGCTTGATAAGGGCATTGAAACTCCTTCCGGCATCAGACTTATGACCAGAGTTCTAAATCACCTACGCGACCTGACATCCCGTTTTCAAGAAGAAACCGGAAACCTTTACAACCTCGAAGCTACTCCGGCAGAAGGAACTAGCTACCGTCTCGCAAGAATTGATAAAAGCCTTTATGCAGACATAAAAACGTCAGGTAACGAAACCCCTTACTACACAAACTCCACAACACTTCCCGTCGGAATATCCAATGACGTAATTATGGCGCTTACTCATCAGAATAAACTGCAACCACTTTATACAGGCGGAAGCGTTTTTCATACGTTTCTCGGAGAATCAATATCTGACCTTGATGCTCTTAAAAGCTTCATCATCAAGGCTTTCCGGCAGACCAAAATACCATATCTGTCAATCACCCCGACATTTTCAATATGTAAGGAGCATGGGTATATCTATGGAGAACACTATGAATGCCCTGACTGCGGTGAACCCGCTGAAGTCTATACACGCATAGTCGGGTACTACCGTCCCGTAACCAGATGGAATGAAGGAAAAAAAGCCGAATACAAAGACAGAATGGAATATACGACTTTTAGTTGTTCATAGCTGCTTATATCAAATTGGTTACATTAAAAAAAACAGGGGTTTTCAGCCCCTGTTTTTTTTATGGTATCTTTTAAATCTTATTTTCTTGATAAGAAGCAGAGCTTATAATCATTTTCATTGCGTATAAAAATACTATGTTTTATGATTTTATTTATTCTTCTAATAAATTTTGAAAATATAATTACATACATTTTTCAAATCATAAAGACCGTAGACATCAAGTGGAGTTAATATGCGCATTTTAATTGTGGACGATGAGCAGATGGTCAGGGAAAACTTGGTAGACTACCTTGAAGATGAAGGACTGGATGTCATTTCGGTCGGAAGCGCTGAAGAAGCTTTAAAACTGATGGAGACGGATACTGCCGAAATCGCAATTGTAGACATGCGGCTCCCCGTAATGCACGGCAATGACCTAATTATTCATCTTAAAAAGATACGCCCCGAGATGGATTTCATTATCCATACAGGTTCAGTAGACTACGCAGTCCCGCCGGATGTACGAAATCTTGGAATTTCATCTGACAATGTACTGCTTAAGCCTGTTGCGGATATGAATATTTTCATTCAAAAAATTAAATCACTATTTGGGAATAAGTATAAAATTTAATCGCACAGCAAAAATTACCTGCCCTTGCTGACGGCAAATAAACCATCAACTTTTTGAAACTCCACCGGGGTAGTTTTTTTGCCTGTAGAACTGAAACAACTCTGCTTCCGGTAGAGAACAGATGTTCCTTCATGCTCAGAAACAAACCGGTCAGTCTGCCCGGCAAGTGACTCTGTTGCCCCCAGAAGCAAATATCCATCTTCAGGGAGTAACGAATGAATCCTGTGAACTATATCTAATTTTGTTTTGTCATCAAAATATATCAGAACATTTCTGCATAGAACAAAATCAAATTGACCAAGCATCCTGAAAGATTCCAGCAAGTTAAGTTTTTGAAAAGAAACAATTGATCTTATAGACGGACTGACTTTCCATTGTTTCCCTTCCTGACTAAAATACTTTGTATACTTATCAGGTAAGCCTCGCGAAAATTCACGTTCACTGAACAACCCTTCCTGAGCTTTTTCAAGCACATTTCCAGAAATATCTGTCGCAACTATAGAAAAATCGTCATGCTTAAGCGTTCTAAATCCTACAGACTCAATTAAGTCGTGAACAATCATAGAAAGAGTGTAAGGCTCTTGCCCTGTTGACGCAGCAGCACACCAGATACGAATTTTTTTGTTACTTTTTTTGTTTTGAACCAAGCGGGGTAAGACTTTCTTGCGTATTGAATCAAAGGGATGGTAATCTCTAAAAAAACTAGTTTCATGAGTGCTGATGGCAGAGATAACTTCTTCTTTAAAAAAATCACCTTCTTTGAGCAGAGTATGATAAAAATCAAGCCAAGATTTACAGCCCTTTTCTTTAAAAAGGTACTTTAAGCGATGCACGATAAGGTATTCTTTTCCTTCCCCTATGATCAGCCCGCACATGTTGTAAATATGCTTTCTAAGAAGATCAAATTCAGTCTTATTTATATCCATGTTAACCCCACCAGTTTGACCCCAAAAAAACTTACCACCTAAAAAACCTTAATTTTCAGAAGCATACAGGGATTAAATATATTATTTTTATAAAAAAAACTACTCCTTACTTAGCAATACAATTTCGTTTGCCCACTGCATTGCTGCCAAATGATTACGAGCAACAGAGAGGGGTGATAAGTTTTGTGAATTTATAATTGAGCCGACTGTTTCCCACTTGGCCTTTTCAAAAGCAATCACTAACTCAAGCCAAACTGAAGCTATGCTGGATTCTCCGCAAAGAGCCGCCATCAAATCCTTCTCGATGGGAAGTTCCTTAAGAAGATTTTTCATGGACTTACCAAGAAGAACATCCAAAAGAGAAAACAAACCAAGTAAAAACATTGAATCAGAAGACAAACCGGGGCTTTTCAATTCAAGAGACAGCAATTCAATGAATTTAGCTCTTTTTATTGAAAGAAATGCCAATTCACTTGAGGCAGGCCCACTGCACATATCTGATAAAAGGATAACCCGAAGCCATCCTGCTAATTTTTTATAACCGATAAGAACAACGGCCTGTTGAATAGAACTAACTGCGTTAGGTAATCCAAAGTAAGGGGAATTCATGAATCTGAGAAGGCGATAGCTGATGGAAACATCAGAATTTATAGCAGAGGTAAGATCATCCACATTAAACTCAGAACCGCTGATAGAACGAAGAAGCTGCATGCGATTCAGATTATGGGAAGACATCTTTTTTCCCGGGATAATTTCGGGCCGACTGAAAAAAAACCCTTGAAACAAATCAAAACCAAGATCCATACACAGCTTAAACATTTCGTTATCTTCAACCTTTTCAGCCAAAAGAATTGATTCTGACTTTGCCAAACTTCCAACAAGCTTTTGCATTTCATCAATTGAAAGCTCTAGACAATCAACTTTGATAATATCTGCAAGCTCAACAAAAGACTCGAATCCTTTCTGTCCAATATAATCATCCAAAGCAAGGGTATATCCCCGCTCCTTTAGCGTATTGAGAACCTTAAGGATGTCAGGATCAGGATCAACATTTTCAAGAATTTCGATGACACATACATCAGGTGGAAGCAAAACCGCAGCATCTTCAAGAATCATATTGCGAGGAAAGTTAACTAAAAGCCTCTGCCCTTCAGTAAGATCTTCCTGAATCAAACCGAACCCATCGGCTATGACCTGAGAAGTCGCTTCATCCTCATTCCCGACATCAGCACCCAAACTGCATTCTGAATTTCGGAATAGCAATTCATAACCCCAGATGGTCAATTCCCTTGTAAACACAGGCTGCCGGGCTACAAAAAAAGCATCCAGAAAGACTTCTGAGTCACTCATTATTAAATCCTGTTGTTATCCTTATCCGCGCAAATATTAAAACGCTGTCAGTACATTTTTAATGTACCTTAAGGATAGTCTCGTATCAACAGACAAAACAATAAGTTTGGTTCAAATCCAGTAAAAAATATTTTCTACGGCATCATCGGTGCCAAGTTCAATCCGTGACCTTCTGCGAGTCCCAACATCAAGTTTGCATTTGCGACGGCCTGCCCTGATGCGCCTCTGCATACATTGTCTATAGCAGAAACAATAATCAAACGCCCGGTTCGGGAATCAACAACCAAACCTACATCGCAGAACATTGTGCCCCGCACCCAGCGAGTCTCAGGAAGCTTGCCTTCGGGCAAAACTCTAATCCATTTTTCAGAACCATAAGCCTTTTCGTATATTGCCCGAACATCCTGCGCAGACACACCTGCACGTAATTTTGTATAAATAGTAGATAAGATACCGCGATTAATCGGTAAAAGATGAGTATTAAAAGAGACAGTGATATCTTCATCGGCAACAACTGAAAGTTCCTGTTCAATTTCCGGGGTATGTCTATGACTTCCAAGTCCATAAGCTTTGAAAGAATCGGAAACCTCACAAAACAATGAACCCACAGCAGCTTTTCTGCCTGCTCCGGTTGTTCCGGATTTTGAATCAATAACAATATCAGTTGTATCAATAATCTTTTCGGCAAGCGCAGGAGTCAGTCCCACAATTGCGGAGGTAGGATAGCACCCCGGATTAGCGACTAAAGAGGCGTCTTTAATCTGCTCGCGATAAAATTCAGGCAAACCGTACACTGCTTTCGGCAACAAGTCCTCACGGGTGTGATCAACTTTATACCATTCTTCATATATTTCAGGGTCTCTAAGCCTGAAATCAGCACTGAGATCAACTACTTTTACACCCTTATCATAAAGCTTGCCACCGATGTCCATAGCAGTCTTATGAGGAACCGCGAGGAAAACAAGCTTACATGATTTTGCCAATTCCTCGACATCAGGAGCTGTAATTGTAAGTTCACCCAGTTCGAGTCCCATCAGAAAAGGATAAATGTCGGAAAGCTTTTTGCCGGCCTCTGCACGGGAAGTCACACGTACAAGATTCATAGCATCATGCCCACTCAAAAGACGGGCCAATTCCATTCCAGTATATCCTGTAACTCCGACTAATCCGACGGGTATTCCGGCGCTCATATCGATCCTTCCTTTAAATTATATAAAATAAAACCCAACCGCAAGAATGCGGACAGGTTTAGATTCCTGACTATTTGGTTTTGGCAACATACTTCATGCGAAGATTGTATAACAGGTCACAAAGAAGTTTTTCTTCCTCAGGATTCATCCCGTTTTTAATTTTATCCTGTAATACTGCAAGGATATCTATAGACTGTTTTGCAATAACGGGAGTAAATTCAACTTTTCCGGTAGAAGGATCAGGAATTTCACCAAGATGAACCAAGGCTGAAGAACTTAGTGACATAACAAATGTAGAAAAGTTTACCTCAGGTAGAGGCATATCTTTAGAAAATCCTGATCCGCACTTACAATTATTTTCATCAGACATAATATTACTCCTTTTAATGAGCCTGAGCCCAGTTCTTACCCAGTCCTAAATCAACTTTTAATGGAACTGCCAAAGAAGTTACAAGCTGCATATCTTCCTGCAACAGCTTGCCGATCTCTTCGATAGATTCCTCCGGACCTTCTACAAGCAATTCATCGTGTATCTGTAAAATAAGTCTGCCGCCTAAATGTGCAATAGCTGAATTATCTGCAACCTTAATCATTGCCATTTTGATAATATCAGCAGCACTGCCCTGAATAACGGTATTAATAGCCTGTCTGCGAGCCTGAGATATGACCTGCGGATTGGTAGAATGTAGCTCCGGTAACAATCTTCTACGACCAGACAGAGTCGTTACATATCCTTTCTCACGCCCCTGTTCGACTACAGAGTCATAAAAATCTCTCAGCACACCAAGCTTTTCGAAATATTTTGCAATAAAGTCTTTGGCTTCATTTAATGAAATTCCAAGTTCACGAGACAATTTCTGCGGTCCCATACCGTAAATCAATCCGAAGTTGATCGTCTTGGCATTACCGCGTTCTTCTCTGGTAATATCCGTGCTTTCCTTATCAAAAAGAAGCGCAGCAGTGCGTGAATGAATATCTTCGTCATTTTCAAAAGCAGAGATCAACGTAGGATCACCTGAAAAATGGGCAAGAACTCTTAGTTCTACCTGAGAATAATCCGCAGCAGCCAAGCGCAGCCCTTCACCGGCGGTGAAACACGCTCTCATACGCTTGCCCATATCTCCGCGAATGGGAATATTCTGCAAATTCGGCCCGGAGCTTGATAGCCTGCCTGTCGCGGTTGCAAACTGATTGAAATTAGTATGAATTCTACCGTCATGCCCAACGAGCTTAGGGAGTGGCTCCAGATAAGTGGACCGCAGCTTTTCCATCTTCCTGAACTCTAAAATATCGGCGATTATTTCGTGTTGTCCCATCAATTTTTCAAGCACGGAGTTAGCAGTCGAAAGCGCGCCTTTAGGAGTCTTACCACTAGGTTTAAGCCCCAGTTTATCAAAAAGGATATTACTCATCTGCTGACTTGAACGGATATTGAAAGGCTCTTCTGCTCTTTCATGAATAACCTTAGTAAGTTCCTGAATACGAACGCTGACCTCTTTCAAAAATTCTGTGAATGAATCTAAATCAATTGAAATTCCAGCTTCTTCCATATCTGCAAGTACAGGTACAAGTGGAATTTCAAGTTCATTTACAAGATTTTCAAGCCCCGCAGATTCGATCCTCGGCGCAAGCACATGCATCAAAGCAAGAGCAGCCATGCCCTGAGCTTCAGGATGGACTTCATCTACCGCATCAGGAAGTTCGTCTCCGGTAAAGAGCATAGATCTAAGTCTGTCCCACTGATAATTTCGATCTTCCGGATTTAGCAAATATGCGGCCAGACTAAGGTCGAACCAGCGCGAAAGGGGAATCTTGCGCCACGCAGGATCGGATCTGAAAAAAGATTTAACGTCTGCAACAGCTAATTTATTTGCATGTTGAAGAACTTCAACCAGCTCAGAAGTTGCGATTTTACAAAGCCACTCATCACCTTCAACTCCGACGTAAAATTCCTTGCCGTCACGAACAAGCCCTACGTCTTTATTCGTAAAATCAGGCAGATCAGATACGGACTGAACTTTCTTGAATTCAAGTCTGCTCTCAACCGGAGCAGGAGCTACATCCCCGAACAAAGAAAACTGCCCCGCTGCCGGCTTCTTACCCTTAGCTGTAACAGGCGCTGCTTTGGTTCCGGTCGGGCCAGCATCAGATGCGGACTTGGTCTGAGGTGAAATATTACTGTCAGGGAATGCTTTATTCACATCTCTAATCATGGAACGGAATTCATAAGTATTCAAATATGCTACAACGTCGTCACGGTTTACAGGAGAAACCTTAAGATCAGCAAGTTCGAGATGTGCACAACTATCAGTGCTTAAGCTTGTAAGCTTTCTGTATGTAAAAATAGTTTCCAGATACCCTTCCATCTTTTTCTTGATGTTAGGCTGGAGGAATTTAAAATTATCGCGAATATCTTCAAGAGTAGGATATTTAGCCATAAGCTTGGAAGCCGTAACTTTACCTACTCCCGGCACTCCGGGGATATTATCGGCTGAGTCGCCGATTAAAGCCTGAAAATCAGCCCATTGATCAGGGTTCAGTCCTGTATCTTCTTTAAAATCGGCAAGAGAAGTAATCTTTTCGGCCCGGCCTGCGGGGTCCCACATAAAAACATTCTCATCCAGACACTGCTTGAGGTCCTTATCCGCGCCAAGAATAACAACAGGACGTTCACTCTTAAACCTTGCGGCAAGAGAAGCGATACAATCGTCTGCTTCTTCGCCATCGGAAACTATTAAAGGCACTCCAAGTGCTCTGATTGCTTCTTTCAAAGGCTCAACCTGAACTCTAAGATCGTCCGGCATGGGCGGGCGCTGTGCTTTATAGTCCGGGAAAAGTTCATGCCTGAAATTTTTACCCTTACCGTCGAGCATGAAAACCAAGTATTCAGGCTTCTCTTCTTTAATAACTTTTAACAGAACCCGCAGGACTATATATAAAGCATTGGTCGGAAATCCATCTGAGCGTTTAAGGTCCGGATACGCATGGAATCCGCGATAAAAAAAAGCGGAACCGTCTATAAGATACAAAGGACTTTTTTCAAAGTTCAATTTTTCACTGAGTGACATTTATGGCCTTCGGGGATTTGTTCCAGAGAATTATTTAAAGAAAAAACATAAAACTAAATGCGCTTCATAACCTGACGCTTGCCCTTGGTCAGTTTCTTGACAACATACGATTCCGGATCAGCATCATCAAGTGCTTTAAGCGGAATCTCAGCTCGTGCGGCGGCTTTGTGCCCTCCAGCTGAACCTACATCACTAAAGAGACTGCTGGCCATCTTGCCCATATCTTTACGCAAAGCATCTCCTCTGAAAATAACCACAAGGGTATCCTCATAAACGCCGGAGACAACGTCCCACGAAACATCATGAACACGCATAAAAAAGTCTGCAAGGATAACCAAAGTATCAGGATTTTCCACTTTGCCCAGATGAGAATAAAGACCGGGTCCAATTCTGCGCAAATTATAAAATGCCCGTGAGAAATATTTAAGCCAATCTGGATGAATTTCACTACGCGTAATACGTTTTATAATATCCATATCAGCATATTTAGTCAGATATCTAAAGGCCTTAATATCCGCATCAATAAAAGGACGTTCAAAACTTTGAGTATCTGTTTTGATACCGTAAACCAATGCTGTTGCAAGCAATTTTGCCGGACGTATTTTAAGATTATAAAGATATTCAGTCAGCATTGCGCTGTTTGAACCGTATTCAGGACGAATATCTGTATACTCAGCTCCGACATACGGCTGTTCTGGGTACGGATGATGATCAATAATTACTGAAAATTTAATTTTATCAAAATCGGGATGATGGTGTGGCTGGGAGTCTACAATTGCAAACTTATCATATTGCGCAACCAGAGTTGGAATGATCCTACTGGCTGGAATCCGCAAATAATGAATCATAGCAAGATTATCAAGCCGTTTTACTTCGTTAATATGTGCGATGCCGACACCTTGAACCTTACGCCCCATGATACGCTTAAGCGCCATGGCCGAGGCCAAAGAATCCGGATCAGCATTTACCACTATCAACCACCGCTCATCCTTTTTAAAAAGGGCAAGCAGGTCCTGAAGCTCTTCGTCAAACTTTTTAAAATAAGCCATAATTATTTCTTCAGGGTCAGAGGCAACCCGGCAGCCACAAGATAAGCCTCATCGGCAATTGCGGCAATTCTACGGTTAAGTCCTCCGAGCCCTCTCACAAACTCACGGACTTCGCGTGTCATTGCCAGCGGGCCGAGACCTACTTCGCAAGACACCAAGACAAGATCCGGCCCTTTCCATTCAGATAAAAGCCGGACAACCTCCCCGATCAGCTGTTCTCCGTTCACAAGCTCGCTACATGAGAACAACCAGAAATCTAAACTGTCCACCAGCAGATGTTCGTAATCTTTTCTAGCCCTAACAAGAACCTGATGCAAGTCCGTTCCGGTCTCAAAAACCGGAATAGACGGATCGCGTTCTCTCCGATGATCCATAATCTGTTTCCGGAAGGCCATATCGCGGGCTTTTCCTGTCGCAATAAAACATTTCGTACCGGAATATTTTGAAAAAACTTCAAGCGCATAATCGGACTTACCCGACTTATTGCCCCCAAGTATGAATGTAATCAAAAAATCTCCTCACGCTATTTAACGGATCAAAACGAATTCTGCACTTCATACTCTATTTACGCAGTTAACTGCAACCACAATACAACATCCAATGATTGCCAGATTAACGAGCCTCGCCGTGTCTATTGGCCAGATATTGCAGTGACTTAAAAAAACCGTTTTGCTCAAAGACTTCAACAGTAACAGTCCCGCCTTTAATAAACTTTTCAAAAAAACAATCAAGCAACTTCACACCCGGCTTATCTAGCTTTTCAAGACTTTCATGCCGTCCGCCTACACCCGGTCCGTTAAGATGAAGCATGGCAACCAAATCCCAAACGTCTTCCCGGTCCAGCAATTTTTGCTGCCCATACGCCTGCATGTGCCCTAAATCTAAACAAACCTTAAATCCGCAATCCCGAATAACATCAATATTATCTTCAAGACTGTTATCTTTAATATTTTCAATGAAAACATTTTCAGAATCTATAGAAGTTCCACGAAACTCTTTTGCCAGATCAGCCAGAAGAATTCCTGCACACGGTCCCGCCTTCGGAGGATGCAGAACATGTGCAACAGGATTCAAATGTGCCGCTTTTGATGCGAGAAGATTCATTATCCGCGCAACCTTAGCTGCACTCTCATGCCACGGAAGATCTAAAGGATGATGGATATGAAACGACAATCCGGTTTCAGCTAAATCAGCAGGCAGATCCTCTTCAGTGTACGCAAGACTCGCTGCTGTTTCAAAAAAGAGTAATCCGACTTCATCGACGCGCCCTTCAAGGTATCTGCAATTTTCAACGACAGTTCCCGGAATAACCCATGACGGGGCCGCAACGACATAGGGGAAAGAACTGTCACCGAAGATGTCAAAAACACTCAATCCGTCAGCAAAAAGAGAGGTTTTTTCCTGTGTGTGATTCTCAGCCTTAGAATCAGATAGCCCCTTTACTCCGCAAGAATCCGGGCTGAAAACATTTTTATTATCAGGCATAGTTTTTGCTTCAAGTTAGACGTAATCCATTTATGACACAGGGAGTAGGGTGATGAAACGTTGTAGAATGTTTTTCCAACATTATTTAAATCCTCTGCATATCTTTTGCAGACTAAGGCAAGCGGGGCTTAGTGCCATTGCTGCACGACGAATGTCAACTGTTTATGAAAAGCTACTTTATCGAATGTTTCTTTTATAGAGAGAGAGCTCAGCCTACATATCCAGCAGGCTTATCTTTTTTTCTTTCTGCATTACTTTGGCAATCATTGCTGATTTTTTCACCGAATCCTCAGGGATATTTTTCAAAAATCTTGAGATCGGTAATCTAAGAGTCCGCCCATAAAGCGGCCTCTTTGCGGCATGCGACAGATACAGATTTTTCTTAGCTCTTGTCATCCCCACATATAAAAGCCTGCGCTCTTCTTCCACGTCTTCAATACCCGTTCCCGCTCCGCCGGAAAAATTGCCGGTAAGCACATCTATTCCGACAAAAGGAACTATTCCGTCATCAAGTCCGGCTAAAAACACTGCATCAAATTCAAGACCTTTCGCTGCGTGCATGGACATTATCCGCACTTTTTCCGCTTTATTACGAACCTGATCACGATCATTCTGCATATGTATCCAATTTATTAAACCGGTCCACCCGCCATTTTCCTCGTATCCTTTGACCATTTTTCTAAACGGAGTGCTTTCCCAGAACAACTGGTCAAACGGTGGCATTTCACTGAGATAGGCTGAAAGTCCCAGCGGGCCGCGTGCTATAATTTTCTCTGGAACTTCCGGAGAGTCATCATCAGAAGACTCAGCAAAACCGAGCATTCTGCGTGCAGCGCCTAATAAAATTTCAACGCGAGAATCATGCCAGAACATTTCTGCTTCCGGGATACTGCAAGGAATCCCCTGCCGTTTGAGAATATTCTCAATCGGCCCCATAAGCCCTTTAAAACGGACCAGCACAGCTATATCACCGGGGCTGAACGTCCCGTGTCCGAATGAATCTCCAAGACTGTGACTGGTGGACCCGAGAAGATGTTTTATCCGATCGGCAATCCATGAGGCCTCACGAATACCGTCAGGAGCTGAAAAAAGTTGCATATCAGGTTCATAATTTTTATGGGCAATCAGCTTCGGAGGATTTTTAAGAACTGACGCTGAAACATTCAGCACAGCCTGTGCCGAGCGGTAATTATCCTCAAGAGTTATTTCAATCAGGTTAGGCCAATATGATTTGAACTTTTCAACGATGTTTCCCGCAGCTCCGCGAAAACCATAAATAGACTGATCAGGATCACCGATGGCGAAAAGACCTTCACCGTCTCCTTCACCCTTCTTCACCCCGTCAACTCCGGCAAGCTTGCGAATAATTTCGAGCTGTAAAGGTGAAAGATCCTGAACTTCATCCACCAGAAAATGTGTAAATGTCCGTATGTACTTACCGCAACTGAGATCGCCCAGCCAGAACTCAAGAAGATCTGTATAATCAACCAGACTATATTGATCTTTTTGTCTGGAATAATTTGAATTATATTTTTCCAGCTCTTCCGATAATGTTTCAAGTGTTTCACGGCACAGACATAAACTCTCCCACGCAGATTTCAGACGCAATCCCGTCAATTGCGGATTAGCTCTGGCAAACACCCTGCGGGCAGTCTCTCCATTAAGAATGATCGGAGAATGCTCAAACATGGAAACCCAATACTCAAAAGCAAGTGCATGAATAGTATCAGCGCGCGGCATAACTTCATCTTCACCGAGCATGGCCTGCATACGTTCATTCATTTCCTGTGCGGCTTTGCGTGTGAAAGTAAGAGCCAGAATACGCCTTGCTCGGGTTCCGCGTTCAAGCAGATATTTGATGCGCCCCATTAAAGTCTGAGTTTTTCCCGTACCCGGTCCGGCAATAACAAGAACAGGTGCGGGACCTTCTTCTATAGCCTTTTTTTGAGCATCATTAAATTTTACAACACCGGAATCTACTTTCGGACGAGCTTCCAATTCGCCAGTCTTCAAAATATCAGCCTGACCTTTACCGTTATCAAGATCGTCCGCCTCTCTACGAACAACCACAAGATTCATGCCGTTAAGAATCTCATCGCGTTCATGAGCGGAATAAACTGAAACAGTTCCATACTGGCCGTCAAAGCCGGGATTGCGTATAACCTGCCCTTCACGCATTCTTCTGATACCTTCCGCAAGGTGCACATTATGCCGCTTCAAATCTTCCAGCGAAACCTGTTGCAGCACCGAAAATTCAGAACCGAATTCTTTAATCAAGGGAGAATACACGTTCATAACTTTTTTGGTTTTAGGCCCGGTCCCGACAACTTCGGAAATTAATTCCCTGAGCGGGACAAGTGAAGTGAATCCAGGTTGTCCTTTGGGCTGAACAGGATCTTCCCGATCAGCAAGTTCCAGAATTCTGGAGTAAACACCGATAGTTAAAGGCTTGCCGCAAACCGGACAAATCCCCCCGCGCATCTTTGATTCATGAGGATCGAGCATAATACCGCAATTGCGATGCCCGTCCATGTGATATTTACCTTCCTCCGGAAAAAACTCGACAGTTCCCATAAATTTATGCCCCAACCCTTCACCGCGCAAAGCACGATAAATACCTTCATAAGACATATCACCTCTGAAAATATTAGCTTCGCGGCCTAGATTTTCAGCGGAATGAGCATCGGAATTGGAGATGAGGCGGTATTTATCAAGGGAAGAGATGAGCCAGTTCATTTCAGGATCAGAAGAAAGTCCGGTTTCCATTGCAAAAATTTCTGAGGAAAGATCTCCGTAGCATTCTTCAACACTATCAAAGCCGGATTTGGAACCGAAAAGGGAAAACCACGGGGTCCATATATGTGCGGGAACAAGAAAAGCGCGATCACTGGTTTCAAGAACAATTTCAAGCAGGTCTTTACTGTCTAGGCCGAGAATAGGCCTGCCGTCTGAGTTGAGATTGCCTATGGCTCCAAGTTTGGCATTAAATTTACGGACAGATTCGAGGTCGGGCATATAAACCAGATTGTGAACCTTTCTGGTTTTTCCGAGACGTTTATATATGGAGCTGATTTCGGTCTGCAACATGAAGCGGGTCTGTCCCGCAAGCGGACCGTCCACCCAGTCTATTTCATTTTCCAGCCCCTGCGGAGATCGAAGGGAAAGTAATCCCGAACCATCCTCAACAAGTTGTTCTTCTATTTCCTGCAACCATTCCGGATGAGTAAAATCGCCTGTCCCGATTACATCTATTCCTTTAATGCGTGCCCATGCTGCAAGCAGACGCGCAGTGAGTCCTTTGCTTGTAGCACGGGAAAATCTGGAATGTATGTGAAGATCAGCTATAAATCGTTCCATATTCTACCGTAATTTCCCAATAATTATACACAATTTCAATCAAAACGTATCTGACCTACAGATTCACAGAGACACTACCCCCTGCAAAGGTGGATTGCAAGACAAGCTCTGCTTTGTTACAGCCTTTTTACAATACAATTTTGAAATACAACTTGGAGAAAACAGCGTGAAGCACGCCACAATATACGATATCTGTGATGGCCCCATACTTAAAAATGAAGCTGTAAGCGAACCCGGAAAGAATCTGCGTAAACTTTATCGCAAACTTTTCGGCAACCCCCTACTTAAGCACTTTCTTTTGCGCTGGTGTTCACATCCTGACATTCCCATGGATAAAGTGGAAATTTACCGCAACATGATGTCGCAAGCCATGATTGCAACATACGAGGACTGGCAGAATCCAGAGTGGACAAAAAAAACATTCGCTCCGCTTGCCGCGCTTCTTAACAAAGTGAAAGATCCGCAGTGGAGAATCCGCAATACCGCAGACACCAAGCCCCCGCGTGTAAAAGATGCTGAAGTGGATGAAGTTCTCAAAGCTGTGCTGGACGACATATACAAAGTCTGGGACAAAAATCCTGAAGATCCGTATTTCCCTGTTTCCGCACAGGTTATTATGCCGGGCGATTCCGTTTGCGACGGCGAAAACTTCATGAACATAATGGAAGGATTAGGCTCTTTTGAGTTTCAAAATATCAATCTGTTATTCGGTTTGATGCGCTGTTTCCTACATGCCAACCCGCTCGTCATGAAAATATTCCGCCGTCCGTGGAAAGGAATAGCTGAGCCGCTCAGCATGCCCGTTTCATGGATTACACACCGCACCGCTTTTTATGACGACATTTTTTTTGAGCAAATATACAACCTATATATATTGGAAGAGTTGCCTCAAAATGAGCAGAACAAACTCAAAGAAATGCTCGAATCAATTCTGCACTTTCTTATCGTCACCAGTATGGAATGGCTTAAAGCTCCAAGCTCAGGAATCAAGCATCCCGCCATCACCTGCCTTCCTAAGAATGATAAAGGTGAACCGCTCTGCAATCTTAAACCGAAAGACTGGAAAGCTAAAAAAGAGCTTGGTTTCGATGATTACGTGCCGGACGTAGATACTACATTTCTTGCCCTTGCCATGAGTCGCAAATGGCTTGATCTGGTCGAAAATAAAGGTCTGACCAGTGACGCAGAACTTCTCAAAAACTGCGAAAAGTTTCTGGATTTCCCGTGGGTTGAAATTATCAACGAATATCAGATCGGCGGAGGCAACAAAACCAATCCTCCGACCATAACCATGACCCGCCCGCTCGATTATTTCGGCGCGGTTCCTTTATGGTTTGATAAACCGTTTGAAAAAGAGAACGGTAGAATGATCCGTGAGACTCTCGGCAACGAAATCTGCCCCGGTCACAACATGGATATCCTTGAATCAATTCTGATCAACCGCGCTCAGTGGAAAGCTCTTGAAGGTGAAAATCTGGAAACAGTAAAAAGATTCCTCACCTTTCATCACAATGCGTTCGTAAGCGGAAATTTCAAGCACGACAACGCAGTCAGATTTTATCTGCCTGAAATATACGTGAGCTATGCGGGAAGATTATATGACACTTGGCTGACCATCCCCAAAGAGGAACGGCAGATTATAGATCCTGCAGGCAAAGTGGAAGAAATCCGTCACCTCGCCATAAATTACTGCAAATACGATATGCTGGGCGCAACTCTTAATCCGTTTGACGCATCGCTAGCCGTGGCAACGCTTTGTCTGCTGCAATATCAAACACCCGGCGACGGAACAATTGAGCGGGGGATTCGCATTCTGCACGATCACCTAGGTGAAGGACGCAAAAACCATCCATACAAAGCGTACGAATGGACAATGGTTCGCCACCCGACACGCATCATTGTAGGCAGCGAAGTGACCACCTCACTTTTCGCCATGAATGCAATTGCCTGCTATAAAAAATACATGAAAAATTAATAAATTACGCGGTGCTAAGCTGCTTTAAGCCAGTTTAGCACCGTTTTTCACCTTTCGCTCCAGCACTGCCAAAACAACTTCACCGACTTCACCCACAAATCCCGTAAGCAGGAATTGGGAACCAATACTTTAAAAGTATCAATCATCACTAAATTATATATTAGACATATAGATTGCCGTTCCTTTATGTTTCTTTCAACGACAACATTAAAGGAGGAAAATCATGGCAATAACATACAGCTGGACAAAAGATCTCAGTCCTGAGGAACTTGAAAAGCTCTTTCTTTCCGTTGACTGGGAATCTGGAAATTATCCGCAGAAACTGCAAAAAGCTATGTTCAACTCCCATAAAGTTTATTCGGCATGGGACGGCGGCACTTTGATCGGCCTGATTAATTCAATGACCGATACAGTGCTCACTGTCTACTTTCAGTATCTCGTTGTGCATCCAGACTTTCAGGGCCACGGCATCGGTAAAAAGCTGGTCGACACAATGTTGGACATCTACAGTGATATCCCGCGCAAGGTGCTAATTTCAATGAATGAAAAAATAGGTTTCTACGAACATTGCGGCTTTACTCATCACGCAGATAAAGCTCCCATGTTTGTGAGTACACTTTAATAAAAATATATTTCACTTACACTCTGTTGTTCATTCCCTGAACAATCCCCATCTTGTAGCAGATGAAGATTCAGGCGCGGATCTTCATACGCTGCAAACCCCGTTGAAAAGGATTTCACCCCCTAGTCAACGGGGTTTTTCTTTTGTACACAGAGTGTTGCAATCACACCACTTTACTAATATTAATTTTTAGCCCGGCAAACTCCAACCATCAATATAAGCATGTCCATTTTTCACCAATTAGCATCTATATTCCGCCGATGGCGTCTAAAAAAAAGGAAACAAACCGTGGTCATTCGCGGTTCCTGCAACATGTGCGGAAAATGTTGTCAGGAAATATCCCTTTATGTCGGTTCCAAATGGCTGCGAACTAAAAAACAAGTTCGCAAGGCTTCAATTAAAAATCCATATCTCAATTTTTTTGAAATATGCGGAAAAACCGAAGATGGTTTTCTGAAATTTTCCTGCACCCGTTTGGGAAAAAACGGAAGGTGCACAGACTATGAAAACCGCCCTAATATCTGTAAAACTTTCCCAGCTCCATCTATCTTTTTTCAGAACGGACAGCTTCCCAAAGGATGTAGCTTCAGGATGTCCACGGAAATTGATTTTGAAAAAATTCTGGAAGACGCACGCAAAGATGAAGACTGCATCAAACTTCCTCGAAATAAGGATTTTTAAAATCATTTCAAAGTGTGCATAAAAACGCTTTTTAACAGGATTCAGCCATTGATTTTTATCCATAAGTAAAGCAGATTTTATCCCGCGAATTACGGCACTCAATAATACAGGCATTTTAAATTCGGGGTATTAATGCTCAAAAAAGTAAAAATTGAATTCGGTGAGGGAAAGAAACTTAACGCGACGGGGGGGAATTTTACTGTTGGTACAGACCAATCAGCAGAAGGGACAACCCCCGATCCTCTTGATTTATTTATAACGTCACTTGCAACCTGCGCAGCTCAATATGCGCGTAACTTTTGCGAATCCAGATCAATCGCAATGAATGGCATAGCTCTTAACGTTGAATACTGTCAGCACTTTGAAACGTCTCACATATCAAAAGTTAACTATATTCTTACCTTACCCGAGGGTTTCCCTGAGAAATACAAAGCAGCGATGCTCCGGGCCATTGACCTTTGCCCTGTTAAAAAACATCTGCTTAACCCGCCCGCTTTTGAACTTGAATTAGTTTAGTCAAAGTTGAGGAGACTGTGCAAAAGTGCAGTCTCCTTAAAACTTTTTTATTTAAATTCACAAGATCATACAATCTTACGCCTCATATTCCCGGCTATATACTGCTCAACACCAACCCCTATTTCAAAGGAGAAGCAGAATGCAGCCCGAAGAATTATCAGCTCTGATTTCCAATGGATTTGTCGAACACCTTAACGATTCTACCAAATGCTCAGACCTCGGCTGGAATCCTCATCCCGCATTTGAAGGTGTTTATATTAAGCATCTTATTCCAGGCTCAAAGACAGAAGGACAGCTCAGCTGCCACATGGTTCGCATAGACCCCGGATGCAAGCTTGAAACTCACACCCACGAAAATCAATGGGAACTGCATGAAGTAATCAAAGGTGACGGAGACGCTCTTTTAGATGAAAAGACAATGAATTATCATCCGGGACGTTCAGCCGTTATTCCCAAAGGGAAAACACACAGCGTTCAAGCCGGTAAAGACGGACTGACCCTGCTCGCAAAATTTTTCCCAGCCCTCATGTAATTATGCTAAAATGACTACCTTCACATGGTAGATTTGAATTTATCACTTTGATACAACAACGTTACGATGAACTCAAAAAAGAATGAAAAAATCATATTCCGTGAGCTGGACGGAATCCCCTATGCAACCGCGGTGGAGGCAATAAATATTGCCAATAAATTCCCTCGCCACGTTCACTCAGGATACATTTTCAGTATGATTGATACCGGCATCCGCCGGGTTAAGTTTCATTCACAAAAAATTGAATTCAGTGCCGGGGAAATGTGTATACTGTCCCCCGGCACTCCTCACAGCTGTGAATCCTTTTCAGAAGGTACAAGCGGCCCGCATTCATATCGTGCCCTGTGTGTTGATAAAAATTTCATGCAAAAGCTTGCTGAAGATATCTGCGGAAAGCACTGCCCTGCACCGGGCTTTAATCCTTATACCGTTTACCGCAACACCGACTCCGAATCGTTTAATACTTTTTTTGATTTGCTTGAAACCTCCGGAAATACACTGGAAAGACAAACTACTTTGAACTCATTTCTTTATCATGCAATCCAACATTTAAGTTCGATTCCACCGCAGGAAGAAAATAGCGGCCCTCAGGAAAAACCGCTTGCGAGAGTAAAAGATTTTATAACTAAAAATTTTAGGAATAATCTGACCCTCAACAATTTATCCGAAATTGCGTGCATCAGCTCTTTTCACCTTCAAAAACTTTTTGTCAAAAAATACGGAATATCTCCGCAGGAATATCTAATCAACTGCCGGGTGCGCGAAGCTGAGCAATTAATAAGAAATGGTACTCCAATGGCAGAAGCTGCACTTAATTCCGGTTTTTTTGACCAAAGTCATTTTTCCCGTCACTTCAAACGTGTAATAGGTATTTCTCCGGGGCGGTTTATTGCTGAGAATGTTTCAAACGTAAATCTACCTGAACAATAGATAAAGTTGATAGATTCCCAACAAAGACCTTGCCAACACAAATAGTTGTTTATTTTTTCGACATCTGCTGTTGACATACATGAAATGAAGGCTATCATTTTAAGAACAAACCAAATCAGGAGAATATAAATGCTCAAAATTACAAATGAAGCAAAAGAAGTTCTTGACCAGCACTTTGAAGGCAAAGACAAAGAACCTATCCGTATATATATTGCATCTGCTTGTAGCGGAAGCCGCCTTGCTCTAGGGCTTGACGCAGCAAAAGAAGGCGATGAAACCATTACCCTTGAAGGTTATGATTTCGTACTGGATAAAGATCTTTTGGATCAGGCAAAACCGATGGAAATTAATTTAACACCTATGGGTATTGAAGTTTCTTCCTCTCTCGTTTTCGAAGCACCGTCTGAAGGCGGCAGTTGTTGCGGAAGTTGCGGAAGCTGCGGTTAATAAAAATAGATTGGGTTAAACCAATTGTTTTAAGAGATAATGAAAGGCCGGAATGTAAAAATTCCGGCCTTTACTTTTTTATATTCAGCAACTTTAACATTAAAACTTACAATCCCGGATTCTTACGGGCTATGCTGTCACTTCGCTCAACCCGTGCTCTCTGCTATATTCTTCATATTGCTGCCCCCACTGTCCAAGATGTTGCAGCACAGGAATAATAGTGTGCCCCAATTCCGTAAGCGAATACTCAACCTTCGGAGGCACAACTGCGTAGACCAAACGATCAATTACCCCATCCTTCTCCAGCTCCCGTAATTGCTGGGTCAGCATTTTCTGAGTAATATTCGGTATAGCCAACTTGAGTTCTCCAAAACGATGTGTACCGTTTCTTCCCAAATGATAAAGAATTATCGGTTTCCATTTTCCCCCGATAACTTGCAATGTCAGCTCCACACTACAATAATATTCATGCCGTCCGCTTTTTTTAACCTGACACTCAGCCATCGCTTTTCCTCATTTATTCTTCAGTTTCCATTTGTATACTACGGTACAAAAAGGTACCTACTTTCCTTTTCTACTGCATGGGTGTTAATAAGACAATACGTTGTCGAAGCCTTGCAAATGAAGAAAATAAACAATTCATGTTATATGAAGGGGATAAAAATGGTTCAAATAAAAATTAATGAAGAGCTGTGTATAGGATGTGGAGATTGCGCGACAGACTGCGTTCATCAAATTCTGGAACTTTCAGACGGTATACCTTCCATGATTTCAGACAGGATAAACAACTGTATCCAATGTCAGCATTGTCTTGCCGTCTGCCCCACCGGAGCACTCAGTATCATGGGACTTGATCCTCAAAACAGCCTCCAACTTCCTGCAGATGTTCCGTCATCGAAGCAAATGGAAAACCTTATAAAAAGCCGTAGATCCACGCGGCAATACCGTCAGGAAAATATTGACACGGAAACTCTGGACAAACTGCTTAAAATTATTGCCTACGCACCTACAGGCATGAATAGACAGAAAGTCTTACTGACAGTAGTAAATGATATAGATACCATGAGCATATTACGTCAGCGGACCTATTCAGCTATTCAGGAAAAAATTGACAGCAATGCCCCTCTTTCTGAAAAACAAAAATGGCTGGTCGACTACATTAACGGCTGGCAGAACGGAGCAGATCATATCTACCGTCACGCACCTCATATAGTTATAGCTTCGACCCCGCGCGGTATAGGCACTCCCCTAGCAGACTGTGTCATCGCCCTCAGCTACTTTGAACTGCAAGCCGCAAGTATGGGACTTGGAACAACATGGTGCGGTCTGGCCATAATGTCATTAAATGAATTTGCCCCCGATCTGCTAACAGAACTGGGTATCCCTGCAGATCATGAAGTCGGATATATGATGCTTTTTGGAAAACCGACTGTAACCTATCATCGCACAGTGCAAATCTCCTCTGATCGTGTGAACTTTCCCAAACTTAATAAAATTTAAGATTCTTATTTTAGCACTTACAATGAAAACACCATAAAGATAAGGGTTTGCAACTTTGCAGTTGTAAACCCTTATCTTATCTTTAACTTTTATTATGCAGCGAAACTTGCCCGCAGAGGTTTACGCAATGACAGGCTGCCCGCCTCTATGCTACGCCTGCGCTATGTTAAATCGCAACAAATCAACATTATCTGCCGTTCTTTTTATCTGTCTCTGCGTAATTATTTTTACCCAAGGCTGTACATCGCTGCGCCAAAGCAAAACACTATATTCTCCGTATACAAAAAATATCGAATCCGTTCTTGATACCGCAGGCGAGAATCGCGCACAGATTGAAATATTTTTAAAAACCTTTGATAATAATCCTGAAAAACAACAGTCGGCGGAATTCATTACAGCCAACCTTCCACCCTGCGACAGTGCAACTCTTTCAGGTGATTTACTCATAGAAAATCTGGAATACGCGTTCCTTGCCAGAGAATCCACATCGTGGGGAAAGAATGTTTCATGGGCAGACTTTCAAAACTATGTCCTGCCGCACCGGGTCAGTCAGGAAGAAGCTGTTAAATGGCGTAAACTTTTCTATCAGGAACTTTTACCCATTGTCTCGAAATGCAAAACAATTGAAGAAGCAGTTCTTGCGGTAAATCTCTGGTGCTTTTCCAAAACCGGATTCAAGTCAACTCAGCGCTGGGATCAAAATCCCTTAATGACCATAAACCGCGGCTACGGGAGATGTGAAGAGGCTGTTATTTTTACGGTCTGCGCACTGAGAAGTGTGGGTATTCCTGCGCGTCAGGCAATGGTTCCGGCATGGCAGCACTCAAACGACAATCACACATGGACCGAAGTGCTGATTAACGGAAAGTGGCATTACCTTGAATCAGCCAATCCTGATTACGGTCTGGACCATGCGTGGTTTACAGGATCAGCCCGCAAGGCTCCGCTAGTAATCTCCTATGCATATGGCGAGGTGCCGCATCCTAAATTCCCAGTGCTCGCCCGCAGAGTCGGCTGTACTCTATTGAACACTACTTCCATGTACGCCCCTGCCAGTCGTGCGGAAGTAATTGTAACCGATAAAAATAACGCCCCCATTAGCGGAATCCCCGTTTATTTTTCAGTTTTCAACTATGCCTCATTCCGGCCTGTAACTGCGACACAAACCGACACAAACGGTAAAACAAACATCATTTTAGGCCCCGGATCATTCCTCGTCTCTGCCCAAAAGGACAACGCAACAGCCTTCGTTGCTTCAACGTGGATTCCCGGCGAAGAAGCTTCACGCAAAAACATTCAGATAAAACTGACTCCGGACAACACACCGGAAGGAACAATTCTTTTCCGCTTCAACTATAAAGATGAACTTGCGCAAACTGCTCCTGTAAAAAATTCCGAAGGCGCTAAGAAATTGGAATTTGATGCTCTGAAAAAAAACAGGCTCGCAAAATTTGAAGGGATGGCAAAAGGAGCTGAAATATTTGACCCGGTTCTGGCCTCCTCTATTGATAAGGCAGGACTGAATACGCCGGAAGTTCTGAAAGCCCTAAATAGTTGTACTGAAAACAGCAGACCGTTTCTGGCTGAGACTGTTCGCAGGATGGATACTGCTGACCTTATAAAAATAAATTCTAAAGATCTGCTGTCAAATACACAATTAGCTCTTGAAGCCAGAGAAGATGCCCGGAAAAGCGGACTTGATTATGACGATAAAATTTTCACGCAATATGTGCTGAATCCAAGAATCATGTATGAGCATCTGCAACCTTGGCGCAACATTTTATACCCAAAATTCAGACTGACAAAAGGTGAAAAGATTGCAGATAAAATAAAATATTTGAACAAATTCACTCAAAACATAAAAGCAGTTCCGCGCGGCCCTCTCGGAAGTTCACTGACACCTGTCGGAGTACTTAGTTCACAAAGATCTACAACGGACGAGGAAATAGGTATTTTTGCAGTTGCAGCTCTCAGATCAACCGGTATCCCTGCTAAATATCTTGATGAACAGGGCTGGGTTGAACTGTACAATGGGCAGAAATGGATTCCTTTTTATCCGAGACATGCTGACCTGACAGGCAATCAAAATGCGACAGCAAAAAGCACCGCTTACTATTCAAACTGGCTAACCTTTAAATTCGGCCTGAAAGATTTTCCAGAATTTAGTAAGCCTCCGCAGTATTTCAAAAACTTTACGATTTCAACGCTGAATGATGCTGCATTCTTTCAAATTGTAGAAAAAACAGTTTTAGGCACATGTAATAATAAAAACATATGGGAAATAAGTGTTCCGAGCGGGGACTATTATCTTATAAGCGGAAAACGCAATCAATACGGAGAACCGCTTATATCTATTACCCCTCTTAAAATTCCACACAGATAATATCAAGATCACGATAAGATAACCATATATTTATAAATAAATGAGCACACACCTTGCACCACAGAAACTTATGCAGTACTCATAGCTTTAAATGCATAAGCTACTACTAAAACAGATGGAAGAAACTCTCGGAACCTCTACAATCGGTTCAACCGAAGAAATGGACTCTTTTCTAGCGCTCATCGAAAAAACATATTCCGGTCTTGAAGCATCCCTGATTACTCCCGACTCTTCTTTTATCAAAATACTTAATTTTCTCCCTGACCCTTCTTTTATTATCGACAAGGAAGGAACTGTTGTCGCCTGGAATCCAGCTATTGAAAAAATGACCGGAATTCCTGCCGTAAACATCATAGGCAAAGACAATTTTGAATACATAAATATTATCCATGGCACCAGATCACCGGGGCTAATTGATGTAGTACTGGGCTGCAAAAAAATCGGCCCGACGGACTATCAATCCATTCGACGCCAAGGAAATTCTTTAGCCGCTGAAATCAGAATTCAAAACCTTGGACATAGAAAAAATACGCATCTATGGGTTCAGGTCGCCCCCATCACTGACAATTCAGGCGAAACAATCGGTGCAATCGAAACATTACGAGATATTTCTGCCCGTAAACAAACCGAAAACATTAATCTGATTCTCTACAAAATATCATCGGCAGTAAAATCTACATCTGACAACCACAGCTTATTTCAATTTATACATGAAAGTCTTAAACCATTTATTGAAGCTGATAACTTCTATGTTGCGCTTTATGATGAAGACAACGAAGCTCTTTCATTTCCATACTATTCTGATCAAAAAGATTTCATAGCTCCAGACGAAAAAATATACCTCGCGAACGTCAACAGTTTAAGCGCTAAAGTTATTCAGAATAAACAGCCGCTTTTACTCCGTGAAAAAGATTTTGCCAAATATAACGCTGAAGAATGGATCTCTATCGGCCCCTCAGCCAAATCATGGCTCGGAGTTCCGCTCATACACGACGGCAAAGTCATCGGTGTCATGACAATTCAATCATATAATTCTGACAGCAATTACAACGTACAAGACATTGATCTGATGGTCGCAATATCCGACCAGATTGCTGCAGCCATTCAGCGCAAACAAACTGAGACTGCCCTCCTTGAAAGTGAAAAAAAATTCCGCTCAGTTTTTGAAAATGCCACCGTTGCTATTTTTCAAATATCAGCCTGCGGAAAATTGCTCATGGCCAACCCCGCAATGGCACAGATTATGGGGTACACTTCTGTAGACGAAATGATTAAACAGCACCCCCATGCGTCAGAATATTTCTATAACAAACAAGACTGGCTTAACCTGCTGAAAGACCTGCATAACAAGGGATCCGCCATCGGAAGGCATATTCGCCTTAAGACTAAAGAAAAACTTGAAAAATGGATCACCTTCAATGCCCGTGTAATGTATGACGATAAGGGAAAACCAAATTTCTACACGGGCACAGCCTTTGATTCTACACCCGGGATAGTCGCTGAAAGAAACGTTTTCAAACATAAAGCACGCTTCATGCAGCTCTTTGAAAGTTCACCTCAGGCTATTGCCCTGACGGATTCAGAGGGCAATGTAATAGCCACCAACAAAGCCTTTACCGAACTTTTCGGTTATACAACCGAGCAAATGGACCCTTGCTGTGAAAACCTCTGCCCCAGTGGCGGTGGTAAACTAAAAGAGAATCTTAAAAAAATTATAGAAGGCATAACCTTTCGGTCTGAGGATCTGCGAAAACATAAAAACGGCAGATTAGTTCCGGTTTCTATTATTGGTTACCCTTTTGTTTACAATGATGAAATATCCGGAACATTCATTATTTACGATGACATTTCACACCGCAAAGAATTTGAACGCAAACTTTCACACCAGTCACAACATGACTCTCTGACAGGTCTCCCAAACCGGACTCTATTTCTTGAACGCCTCGAACAGGCTCTTCACCGCTCACAAAGACAGTCGGATCACAATTTTGCAGTCATGATGCTTGATCTCGACATGTTCAAGCGCATAAACGACAGCCTGGGACATCAAGCCGGAGATTCTCTTTTAATCAAAATCGGTGATCGAATTAAAAGCTGCCTGCGCCCCATCGACACAATTGCCCGCATGGGCGGCGATGAATATGCGATTCTGATTGAATATTTCAGGACTCCGCAACAAGTAATACAGATCATCCGAAACATCCGAAGCAAAATACACAAGCCGATAACAGTAGCCAACAAAGAGGTTGTTATAAGCTCAAGTATCGGGATTGTGTTTAAAACTGCGGAATATGAACACCCGGAACACATTCTGCGCGATGCTGATATCAGCATGTATAAAGCCAAAGAACTGGGTGTAAATAAATTTAAAGTTTTCAACAAAGCAATGCATGAAAAAGCAATGCAAAATCTGCTGATTGAAACCGAAATCAGACAAGGACTCCCCGAAGACGAATTTATTCCTTATTTTCAGCCTATTTATTGCCTGCAAACCAGAAGACTGGCCGGTTTTGAAGCTTTGGTGCGCTGGAATCACCCTGAAAGAGGCTTTATAACTCCAGAACATATAATTCCCATAGCAGAAGAAACCGGGCTGATTGTAAAGCTGGACAGACTTATGCTGCTGAAAGCCTGTCGGGAATTTTCTAAATGGGTATCCACTTATCCATCAGTAAGAGACATGTTCCTCACGGTCAATTTATCCCCCTGTCAGCTTTCAAAACCGGATCTGGCTGACGCAATTCTCGACGTACTGAATGAAACAAATTTCCCATCAGACATGCTGAAACTTGAAATTACTGAATCAGCAATTATGGAAAGAAACGCCGCCTCGACTTTTAACCTCAAAAGAATCGGCGAAATGGGCATCAAGCTTGCTGTTGACGACTTCGGTACGGGCTATTCTTCGTTGTCACAGTTGCAGAGATTCCCGGCCTCAACTGTAAAAATTGACAGATCTTTCATCAGCCGCATGGCCGAAGACCACGAATCTCTTGAAATTGTCCGCGCAGTGAACGCTCTGGGACACAGCCTCAGCATGGACGTTATTGCAGAAGGAGTTGAAACCAAACAACAGTTGATATTGCTTAAAGAAATAGGCTGCGACTGTGTACAAGGCTTTTACTTCGACAAACCTCAACCGGCAGAGGTTGCTGTACAGCTTGTCAAAATGAGATCAGAAGGGTTTTGCCCTCCCGGTCTGACTTCTATCTAATTTTCAAAGACTTTCTTTCCCACCCCCACATCTCCCCCCCCGTGCGAATATGCACCGCTCCATTTATGTCATAATTACCATATTAATATCCTCTGCATCTCTTTGAATTAAACCAAGCTGTAACGAGCTTGTTAGCAAATAAAAATGAGTATATACTCAGGCCATAAAACTAATTTTAAGTCTCTCATTTTATAAGGAGCACCAAATGAAACATACCATATCAGCACTGGTGATAAACAGAGCCGGAGTTCTGGCCGAGTCTTCAGCAGCATTTCAAAAAAACGGCATAAATATAACCTCAATATCCTGCGGTGAAACTGAAAATATGGATGTCTCGAGAATGGTTATATGCGCTGAAGGGAATGATGAAGACCTTGCCAATGTGACAAAAGATCTACAGGCAATGGATTTTGTGATAAAATTAGATGATCTGGCTCGCAGAGATTTTGTAGACCGCGAACTTGTTTTAATAAAAGTAGCCGTCAACAAAGACTCCATGTCACAAATTATGCAAATTTTTGAAGTTTTCAGAGCGGACGTAATAGGCATGGGACAAAAAACCATTACAGCTGAGTTGAGCGGAGATCAAGAAAGAGTCGAAGGTCTTATTAAAATGCTCCAGCCTATCGGCATCAAAAGCATGTGTCGCACAGGTATGATTGCTCTGAAAAGAGGCGATGAGTAACTAGTCATATGAATAAATTCATACAGGTACGCCCATGACGATTACTACACTTGACGAAATCATAGATAAAGTACGCCAACACGGTGTGAAGCCCAAAGTGGCAATAGCTCCTTGCGCTGAAGAATTTGTAATACGATCCGCCCTCGCCGCCTATGAAGAGGGAATTGCTGAGCCGATTTTCATCGGTGACCTTGAAAAAACAACTGTTGTAGCAAAAAAACACAGCCTGAACATTGATAGTTTCGATTTTTATGAAGAAAACGATGACACCGCCGCGGTAGCAAAAGCTGTTCAACTTTTCAAAAAAGGTAAAGCGGCGCTCATTATGAAGGGCCTTGTCAGCACCAGTGTCATATTGAAAGCAATACTGAACAAAGAGACCGGAGTACCGCCAAAAGGTATAATCAGCCATGTTACCGTGTTTGAAGCTCGTGAGGGCGACAGACTGATTTTAATGACCGATGCGGGGGTTAACATTAAGCCGAACCTGCAAAGAAAAGCGGATATTGTCCGCAACGCTCTGCAAGTAGCCCGTAAACTGGGAATCGAAAAACCTAAAGTTGCGATGCTGGCTGCAACAGAAAAAGTTAACTATCCGGCAATGCCCGCGACTCTTGATGCCGACATCCTTTCAAAAATGTCTGCCGACGGAGCCTTCGGTGATGCACTTGTTGCAGGACCTTTAGCTCTTGATCTTGCCATTTCTCCAGCGGCAGCAGCATGCAAAGGGATAACAAATCCCGTTGCCGGCTATGCCGATATACTTTGTACTCCAGACATTGAAAGCGGGAACATCCTATACAAAGCGTTAACAACGATAGCCGGAAAAGCTATGGCAAGCGTTGTCATAGGAAGCGATGTTCCAATAGTGGTTCCTTCCCGTGGAGATTCAGACAGGTCCAAATTTATATCAATAGCTTTGGCTTGTTATTTAGCGGACTACTAAATACAAACAAGAACAACCTTCTCAACAAAAATTCTTTACCTCGTAAGATTCGGAGTATGAATAAACTTATCACCTCACTTTTCCTGGCAATTTTATTCATCTCTGCGCCTGCTTATGCAGGGCAGGAGCTTCTTCTGGCAACGGACTCGTTTCCACCTTACTACTATGAAAAAAACGGAAAACCTCACGGATTATACTACGATTTAGTCGCCATGACTTTCAAAGAAATGAATATCACCATAAAATTATCTTTTGTGCCATGGAAGCGGGCTCTTTTTATGGCAAAAAACAATATTTCAAACGGCATTATGGGAATCCTTAAAACTGAGGAGCGGCAAAAGTGGCTGATTTATGCAGAAGAACCTATTTCAAAAACGCAGATTGTAATATTTCACCGCAAAGGAGAAAACTTCCAATACAAAGATATTAACTCTCTGAAAGGTAAAAGAATAGGGACTGTAAAGGGATATTCTTACGGAAACGATTTTACAAAAAGCAATATGTTTAGTCGTGAAGAAGTCAGTTCTCTTGATTTAAACTTTCGTAAGCTTTTGGCAGGAAGAATTGATTTAGTTGCTGGTTTCAAAGCTGTGGGGATCCATACTCTAAACAAAATGAACCTTTCCGACAAAATTTCTTTCAGCTTGGCACCTGTTCACCAATCATCTTTATACCTAGCTTTCAGCCAAAAGCCGGGTAATAAAGCATTAACAATTGAATTCAGCCGAATACTTCGAGAAATTAAAAAAACACCCGCCTGCATAGAAGCTATGAAAAGAGCCGATTTACCACCCGATACAATCTCTCCATGTAACTAACATTAAATCAACAGTTTTTCATTTGAACAAAATAGATACCTCCCTTGACTTGTTATGCTGTTACAATAATATTGATAATTAGAAAGTATTATTTCCTCAACGAAAAGGTAGGGCTGCATGAAAGCATTGATCATTGCCATCATGTTAACAATTTTATTCATACCGGCACCTTCGATTGCCAAAAAACATCTATCCCTTGTTACTGACTCCTTCCCCCCTCTCTACTATCAGGAAAACGGGAAAAACAAAGGTAGTTACTGCGAATTATTAGACCTCACCTTTAAAGAAATGAAAATCCCATATACCCTCTCCTTTATGCCGTGGGAAAGAGCGTTACGCATGGCTGAAACTCAAAAAACAGATGGAATTCCGGGAACGGCAAAAACCGAAAAACGGGCACGACGACTGATTTTCCCGGAAGAACCTTTATCAATTATTGATATCGTATTATTTTATCGCAATAATGAAGAATTTCAATTCAATGGAACTTCTTCATTAGCAGGTAAGAAAATCGGTACAATTAATGGATATTCGTATGGAGAAGAATTCGACCAGAATAACTTGTTTATCAAAGAAGAAGTTAGTTCTTTAAAGCTTAACTTCCTCAAGCTTAAAGCAAAAAGAATAGACCTTGTTATAGCTTATAAAGAAGTCGGCCTGCATACACTTCAAAAATTAAATCTTGCTGACCAAATCACTTACAGCCCAACTCCGGTGCATAGCTCAGCGTTATATTTAGCCTTTTCCCAAAAGCCAGGTCATGGACGGTTAGCAAAAAAATTTAGCCGGGCACTTCGAAAGATAAAGAAGACAAAACTTAAAACTGGACCTACGCCTTCTATTATCATAAACTAGCCAACAGTGTATGTAAGTCCTCACCCTAGACAAAACGTACAATTTTACTTTTATCTATAAAATGAAGGCCCTCATGAAAATATTTCTCATTGCCGTTACGATTGGAATTTTATTCATACCGATACCTTCTATTGCCAAAAGACAACTTTTTCTTGCCACAGAAAATTTTCCACCTCTTTATTATCAGGAGGACGGAAAAAATAAAGGTATTTACTGCGAATTATTAGATCGCACATTCAAGGAAATAAAAATCACATACAAACTCAGCCTAATGCCATGGAAACGAGCTTTGCGTATGGCTGAAACCCAAAAAACAGATGGGATTCCGGGAACTGCTAAAAATAAACATCGAAAGAGAGTATTGATTTTCCCAGATGAACCTCTATCAGAACTTGAAGTTGTAATATTTCACCGGAAAGGAGAGAAATTCAAATATGATGGAATCTCGTCATTAAAAGGTAAAAAAATAGGAATAATTAAAGGATACACATATGGAGAGGAGTTCGACCAAAGTAACTTATTTATTAAAGAGGAAGTGAGTCTTCTTAAACATAACTTTCTTAAACTTAAAGTTAAAAGATTAGATCTTGTTATAGCTTATAAGATTGTAGCTCTATACACTCTGGAAAAAATGAATCTTACTGATCAATTCTCCTACAGTCCGAATCCCGTCCGTCATGCAGCTATGTACTTAGCTTTTTCACAAAAACCGGGCCATGGACGTTTAGCAAAAGAATTCAGCCGGGCACTTCGAAAAATAAAGAAGACAAAAGAAATCAAAGAATCGCTTATAAAAGCAGGATTAAATACTGAGCCACACAATACAAATCAATAATCTGGAAATAAAAATGCCCTTCTTGCTAATTTTCAAACAACTAAGCATGGGCCGAAGAACAAAGCACCCACATTCCGGAGGCAATAAGTATCACGCCGAGCAACGAACTGAGTGAAACATGCTCGCGATAAAAGAGTATTCCAAGAGGTATGAGACAAAGCGTAACCCCTCCGTTCACCATGATCGGAAGCGTGCCGACACTTGCACCGGCCCTGTAGGTAAACAGCACCCCTATCTCGATTCCGAAAAGAGCCAAACCAAGAAGTAAAACCTGCCAATTCCGCGTGCTTAAAATTTCAGCAATATCTATACGGCCCGCTTGAAAATACATTCCAGCCAGACTGAACAACATAGCCACGCCGTACGCAGAAGCCAGAGAAGCAAACAAACAACCACCTCCTGCAATACTTTTCTGTGCAAGATGGTATATAATTGTAGAGGCGACAATAACCGCGATTGAACCGTAAAGAGCTATCATTCCAATTTCCTTTCAAATAACGTATTAAGACTTCTGCAACTTCAAGAACCAACTGGTACTCTGCTTAATTTAATATGACCACTGAAAGGTATTCATTGCCCGTATGAGCAAAACTAATCTATCCAATCTGGATCTTAACCTACTTGTAATACTCGACACCGTTTTTACAGAACGCAGTCTCACCCTTGCCGGTAAAAAACTGTTCATGACTCAATCGGCAATAAGTCATGCTCTTTCAAAACTTCGTGATCATTTTGAGGATCGCCTTTTTATCCGGCGCGGAAATAGAATGGACCCGACTCCATTATGTGAAGAACTTCATCAAAATCTATCCCCTTCCTTAAAGAAAATACTTCAATCTCTTGAAGACAGAGGTGAATTTTCCCCCGCAACTTCCCGACGCACATTCTGTCTGGGATTAAGTGACTATCTTTGCAATCTTTTACTGCCAGAAATAATTTCTAAAATTCAAAAACAAGGTCCGGGTGTCACGCTCAGAATAGTTCAGGCTACATACGAACAACGTACTGCTATGCTGCAAAGCGGCAAGCTGGACATCTTCCTCGGCTGTTCACGGAACTATGGTGCCGGGGTATTTAAGGAAAAACTTTTTGAAGACAGAGAAATTTGCATTTTACGAAAAGATCATCCCATCACCGGAGACGTGATGACTGAGGATGAAATGTCAAAAGCAGAATTTGTCGCCCTTTCCCTTTCCGAATCAGGCTTAGGTTTTCTCGAAGATTTTCTTTATCGCAAAGGAGTTCAAAGAAAAATTAAAGTAGTCGTACAACAAGAAGTTGTAATCCCGTCCCTTGTGAGTTCTTCAAACCTTGTCGGAACTCTAGCTGAAAGACTGGCACAAACTTACTCTCAAATTATGCCTGTCAGAATTATCCAGCTCCCTTTGGAAAATACCGTTTTTGAGATATTTCAACACTGGCATGCAGTCAATGACAATGACCCTGCACACAGATGGATGCGATCAATAATAAATGATGTGGCTAAATCACTGCCAGAATTAACTTCCGACTGATAAAGCACCTAAATTAACCAAGCAAAAAGTTGTTATAATTTTCATTTTAATTCTACCATAACAACAAATCATGTTATAATCTATTGATGTCATCTTGCTTTAATCCTTTTTTATACTTAAAAATAAAATACAAATATAAAAGGTATTTTGTTCACTATAAGGAGTTTTTATGACGGCTAAAACCCGACTGACCCTATCGATTATTTTAGTTTTTTTCATGTCGGCGGCGCTCTTTGCTTCTACACTGTCGCCGGCTGCCTCCAAAGGCGGGGCTATATTTGTTTGGCAAATGTCATTTCTTATCATAGCCATCATAGGAACTATCGTTGCTCTAATCACGCTCAATTCCAGCGTTTTCGGGCAACTGACCATGCTTAGCAAATATGCAAAAGACATTAAAAAAGGCAAACCGAAAACATCTCTTCCAAAGGAGCTTGCTGATGATATTTTAGAAGTAGGTAATGATGTACAGGATGCAATCAAAGCTCTCACGGTAAAAACCGAAGAAAGTAATAAAGCAAAAACAGAACTTGAAACCCGGACAGCTAAACTTGAACAAGATTTGAAAGAATCGCAAAGTGAACTGGAAGATGTAAAATCGGCCATGGATTCTATTATCAAATCAGCTACCAATGCACAGGGTATCTCAGGTAAATTGTTTGCTGGAATTGAAGAACTGAGTGCGCAGGTAAATCAAGTCAGCACCGGAATGATAATTCAGCGCGACAGAGTTACTGAAACAGCAACCGCGATGGAAGAAATGAATTGTACGGTACTGGAAGTTGCACAAAACGCTTCCATGGCAGCACAAAGTTCAAGTCAATCTAAAGAAAATGCACAAAAAGGCGCAGACGGAGTTGCCAAGGCGATCAGCTCTTTCGAACAAATTAAAGGAACCATCCTTAACCTGAAAGTTACAATGGGCGCTCTTGGCGAACAAGCTGACAGCATCGGTCAAATCATGAAAATCATTACCGACATTGCGGACCAGACAAATCTTCTGGCTCTCAATGCAGCAATCGAAGCCGCCCGTGCAGGTGAAGCTGGCAGAGGCTTTGCAGTTGTTGCTGACGAAGTCCGCAAACTGGCTGAAAAGACTATGGATGCAACCAAAGGTGTCGGCGAGGCTGTCTCCAAGATACAGGCTAATGCTCGCGAGAACATCAGCGCTGTCGACGCTGCCGCCGAAGAAATTGTACACTCAACGGAATCCGCAGCAGAATCCGGCAACCTTATGACCGAAATTGTCGGGATAGTTGACGACACCAACACTCAGGTTGAGTCAATCGCAACTGCCAGCGAAGAGCAATCTGCCGCCTCCGAAGAAATTAATATGGCTATCAGTGATGTAGCCAGAGTTTCTCAGGAAACATCAGAAGGAATGTCAAATTCAGCCCATGCCCTTACTGAAATTGCAAGTATCGTTGAAGAGCTTGACTCAATCGTTCAAGGGATTTCGTCCGGACGAGTGGTAGACACAAGCTCCGGTAAAATAGTTGAATGGTCGGACGACTTATCCGTAAACGTAAGAACCATTGACGAGCATCACATGGTTTTGATCAACATGATTAACGATCTCTATCAGGCTATGCGCCAACGCAAGACAGGCTCTAAGGTCACAGATATTGTCGATAAACTGCTTGAATACACAAAATATCACTTCGGATATGAAGAAAAGATTTTTGATAAATACAGATACCCTGACAGCGCATCTCATAAAAAACTTCACCGATCCTTTGAAAACAAAATTGAAGAATTCGGGAATAGTCTGGCATCAGGAAAAGCAACTGTATCTAACGAAGTTATAAGATTCCTAAAAGACTGGCTGGTTAAACACATAATGATTGTTGACCATAAATACTCTGAATTTATGAACGATCATGGTATCCACTAGACTACGGATAAAGCCGCATTTATAAAAAAAAAGCCCCTGAAATTGTTATTTCAGGGGCTTAATTTTGTGCACTAAACCATGCTTAGAAAATAACCTGACAAACTAGTTACTTTAGTTTCTTTCCGTCATGCCAAGCTTTGCCAACACATTCACCCACGGACCAATACCGATTATCCGGCATGGTAAGAGTGAAGGGATTCACCTTTTTAATATCAGGAATTCCTTCGGTAAGAACATCATCGTTACACCAAGTAGCAACAACTTCGCCCACAAAAAGAGTGTCGTTAGGTAGCTCAATAGAATCAAAAACCTTACATTCCATGCCCACAGGACAATTAACAATAACAGGCGCGTTTTCAAGTTCACCTTTATGAACTTCAAACAAATCAGACTTATCCAGTTTACTACCCGACACCAGCCCGACAAAGTCCGTAATCTCGAGCATCTCAATGGAAGGAATGTTTACACTGAATTCCCCGGTTGCTTTAATGGCGGAATTAGAAAAATGTTTTTTACCCACTGAAATCATCATTAGCGAAGGGTTGTAATTAACCCTTGAAGCCCAAGCCAGTGCCATAAAATTGTTCCGTCCATCCTGACGACACCCCAGAATAGTCTGAGGCATAGGCAGAGTAAAACCTTGAACGCCGATATTAATTTTTTCCATTACAACTCCTTTTATCCATTTTAATGCAACTCAAATTTATATTTTCCCTGCTACAGAAAAAGAAGTAACGAGACAGCCATCACAGCCATACCGGAAATCAATCCATAAATTGAAAGATGATGTTCGCCATATTCTTCAGCCGCAGGCAGTAACTCATCAAAAGAAATATAAACCATAATCCCTGCAACTCCGGCGAAAATCACTCCGAAAACAGTGTCAGACATAAAAGGCATGAACAAAAGATATCCGACAAGTGCACCGACAGGCTCAGCAAGACCGGACAAGAAAGAATAGAAAAAAGCTTTTTTCTTGCTACCAGTTGCATAATAGATGGGAACGGAAACAGCAATACCTTCAGGAATATTATGGATTGCAATCGCCACCGCGATGGCAACGCCGAGATGAGGATCTTTAAGCGCGGCGGTAAATGTAGCGAGTCCTTCTGGAAAGTTATGAATGCCGATAGCAATAGCCGACATCATTCCCATTCTTAAAAGTTTAGTCTTACTTTTTCCGGCAAAAAGATCTTCTTCGTTCATTTCCTCAATGCGGTGCATTTCATGAGGATTTTCATAACTGGGAACAAGTTTATCAATTAAGGCAATAAAAAATATCCCTCCGAAAAAGGCCGCAACAGCCGCCCATGTTCCTGCTACAGTCCCTAGATCAGCCTCTAAAGCTGTTTTTGCTTTAACCATGATCTCCATAAAAGAAACGTAGATCATTACTCCTGCTGAAAAGCCCAAAGAGATGGACAAAAAACGGGTATTTGTTTTTTTAGCAAAAAAAGCCAAAGCAGAACCTATACCCGTCGAAAGCCCCGCAAACAGCGTAAGTCCTAATGCAAAAGCAACATTTTCCGAAAACATAGGTTTCAGCCCCTCTTAATAAATTGAAGGCACAAAGAGTTACGAAACATGTGCCCCCTCTATTTCAAAGGAGCTTCAACTATAAGAATCATGCGCTTACCTAAGCTGCTGTCCGGATTTGCATTAACAACAGGCTTAAGCCCCTCAATGGATGTTATATCCACTTTATTGACTCCCCCTTTGGAGGTTGCATGGCACAGCCAAACATGACCGTCCTTATCAGGAACAATAACTCCTACATGATAATGCAGCAGTTTGTAATTTTTAAAACTCACGGGCTTACTCATGGAAAACAGATAAACATTCCCCGGTGTCATTTTAGAAATGACATCCGCCCACGCTTTGAAATCATGTAATTCAAACCCGCGCAGACTCATCCCGTCACTGCTGGCGATATCCGCAGATTTGCCGAAAGGAAGCATGACTTTACGGTTCATTCCTTCGGTCAAATTCAAAATCACATCATAACCGAAATCCCAATCTTCGCCGATTTCAGCATCAGGTCCGCTATCTGCCAAACGGTCAATCTTCACATCATTTAAAACGTAATCACGTTCAAAAAAGTAGCGGGACGAAGCGACTGTGAAACCACTGCAATTAAGCCCCGGCGAATCAAAACGAGCATTCTGATCGGCAAAAAGAGTAAACTCACCGGATCTGTTAATAGCTCCGTCTGCACGATAAGGAACTCCGACAAAAAACGACAACACCTTATCAGCAGGTGCACCGGCAACGGGACCGTCGGACATCCCAGCCGGCGTGGGTATATTTATCACAGCGCATCCCAAAAAAACTAAAACACTAACCCCGAACAGAGCAGTCAAAAACACTTTTCTTAAATAATCCATTAGTTCTTCCTTGTAATAAAAAAGCAACAGCTGTGTTTACTCCGAAACACTCTTGTTTTTTTGAACCGATGCAAGCTTCCTAAATCTATCTATATTATCCTTCGAACCCAAAACTCCGACAAAATCTCCAGACTGAAACTCAAACTCACCTTCAGGATTAATACTGAATTTTCCATCTCTGAGAATTCCTGCAACCGAAACGCCGGTAACAGTCCTTATTCTGCTTCCGGCAAGAGAAAGTCCTATTATACTTGCCCCCTCTTCGGCTTGAATCCAACAAAGTTCAATGGATTCAGATGCGGCTCTTAAACTTTTGAGCAACTCATGCCTTGGATTCTGCCGCTGAACATCTGTTGTATATCTGTCTCTGCGCATGGAATCCATTACATTTTGAACTTCTGTTGCTGGCAAGCTGAAATGGCGTAATATCTGACGAATCATTTCAAGACTGGTTTCAAATTCAGGCATAATAATATTATGCACGCCTAAATCATTTAGAACCTGTACCTGTTCAGAATTTCTAGAAAGAGCTACGACACGAGTACCGGGAGCAAGCTGTCGCAACCTTTCAAAAACCATACCGGCGCCGGCAATCGAAGGGATTGTCATAAGCACCATACGCGCACGAGATACTTCGGCTGCCTTCAGTACAATTTCCTGCGCAGCGTCGCCATAAATAATATTCTGCCCTATCTCGATGGCCGCTTCCACCTTATTCGCATTAAGTTCAATAATTACATATGGAATATCTATTCGCTCTAAAACTTCCGCAACGTAGGACCCGTATCTTCCCCCGCCGAGAACAACTACATGTTGATCCAGACCTTCTTTCGGAATATTTACTGTTTGAAGATCGTTACTACCATTACGCTTTCTGAAAAATAAATATATCGGTGATGTAAATGAAGAAAGAATCGGAGTCAGCATCATTGTGAGAATTCCGGTTCCCATGAACAAAGGAAAGTATTCTTTCGGAAAAGAGCCGGAATCTGCACCCTGCTGCAACAATAAAAAGGACAGCTCACCAACCTGAAACATACCGAAACCAAGAGCCAGCGGAATGACATTTCTATATTTAAAAAGGCTCGATATCCCGCCGAAAATAAGCCCCTTCCCCACAAGGATACAAAAAGTAAGCAAAAGAACAGTGTCTAAATTATGCCATATATACATCGGATCTATCAGCATCCCTACGGAGGCAAAAAAGACCAGACTGAAAACATCCCGCAGTGGCAGGATGTCACTTAACGCCTGATAAGCATACTTTGATTCACTGAGCACCATACCCGCAACAAATGCCCCGAAAGCAAAGGAGAGCCCCAGCATGTGTGTTGTATAACCGACTCCGAGACCGATAGCACTGCAAGTAAGCATAAATGTTTCACGGGAATTCCAGCTTGCTATCATTTTCATCAAAGCAGGAATAATCCGAGTTCCCAGCAAAAACATGGAAGCAAGAAACAATACTGTTTTAAGCGCGGCAAAACCAACCTGCTCCAGCCCGAAAGCTGAGGACCCCAGTTGCGGCATAATAATGAGCATAGGCACCACAACCAGATCCTGAACAACTAGCATTCCAATCATCACCCGACTGGAAAGAGTTCCCACCAACCCCCGGCTTTCAAGAGTCTTCAACACGACCATTGTACTGGACAAGGAAATAAAAGCACCGAACCATAAAGAAAGATGTGAATCCCAGCCCATAAACGAGCCAACTCCCCACCCGAATAACATAGTTAAAATTATCTGTAGCGGTGTTCCGATCAAGGCAACAGCTTTTACAGGCTTAAGTTCTTTGATGGAAAATTCAATACCAAGGGTAAAAAGGAGCAAAGCCACTCCGATTTCGGCAAGCATTTCGATATCATGAACATCTGTCACAGTTACGCCGCCTGTATACGGCCCGACAATAACACCCGCAACGATGTAACCAAGCAATAAGGGTTGACGCAATAAGCGAGCAGCAAATCCGCCAAGCAATCCGGCGAGAATAAGTATTACAAGATCAGATGCTATTCCCAAAAAGAACTCCTAATTATGTTCACGCGATGAATTGAAGACAAATTACTCTGCGCAATTAACACAAAATCTACTTTCAGGAAGAGCAATCAATCTTGCAAAGGGAATTTTAGCTCCGCACTCCTGACACTCCCCGAAAAAAGGGTCATCATCCAAACGGGTAAGGGCATTTTCAAGTTTCATAATTCTATCAAGAGATTGCGAAATAGAGGACTTATTAATCCCCTGATTGAGCATTGTATCAAGCCTTGAAAGCCTTCCGATAGCTGCATCAGGTGTCACAGGAGCAACTGTATCCTTAAGTTCATCAACCATACGGGTAAGATTCTCAATTTCATTCTTAATCTTCTTCATCAATTCATTTTTTTGATCATCTTTCATTAGAACCTCTCTGATTACCCCTCAATTTATACGCCCTGCGATACAGTTGCAAGGATTGCTTAAGATAAAGAAAACCCTCCCGCATTACCAGGAGGGTTTTCTTATCACAAAGACAATTTAAACTTAAATAATTTATTAATTAGACTGAATATCTTCAATCACAGAATTAAGTTTTGATGCCATGGATGCAACTTCCTGAATAGCTTTAGCGGCTTCGTCCAGAACCTGCGAAGTCTCCATGGAGATTCTGCTGATATCTTCTGTGGCCCTGTTAATTTCATCACTGGTTGCAGACTGTTGTTCGGCTGCAGTCGCGATGCCTCTGACCTGATCAGCAGCGTTCTCTACCAGATGAACAATTTCAGCGAGAGTCTTACCTGATTCATTAGCCAGCTCACTGCTGCGATGAGCAGAATCGGCTGCATTTTCAGTCGCCTTAATATTCTCTTTAGTCATATTCTGAATCTTAGTAATAGCTCCACCGACCTCACTGGTCGCCGCCATGGTATTCTCGGCAAGTTTACGGACTTCATCCGCAACGACCGCGAATCCGCGACCGGCATCACCAGCTCTGGCGGCTTCAATTGCAGCATTAAGAGCCAGCAGATTGGTCTGATCAGCTATATCATTAATGACCTTCAAGACGTTACCAATTTCCGAAGCTTCCACTCCGAGCTGTTCCATTGAAACTTTAAGAGCATCAGCCTGCCCCTTAACACCTTCAACAGCCTCAATAACGTTGCTCACAATCTTTTCACCGTTCTGAGCTTTCGCCTTAGCACTGTCTGCGTCTTCAGCAGCAGTACCTGCGTTACGGGCAACCTCAAGAACGGTTACATTCATTTCTTCCATTGCTGTGGAAGTCTCGGCGACTCTGTCACGTTGATCCTCAGCGCCACGACTCGACTGTTCTATCTGAGCCGACAACTCTTCAGCAGCACTGGAAAGATTCTGAGAAATCTCTTCTGCTTCTATTGCAGCATGAGTAATTCTTTCATTCTGAGCCTCAATTTCCTTAGCCTGCTGCCTGATATTCGTCATATCAATCCAGATAGTTACAGAGCCAAGAAGATTTTTATCCATATCGTAGAACGGCGTTGCGGTTATTTGAATATTTTTTATATTTCCGCCAGCGGTACGATACTCAATTTCCTCTTCCTTCTTTATGCGCTCTTTAAGTGCAGTATCAGATAGCGTCACCTTTGTAGCATCGTGAAAGACGAACTCTCCAGTCGAAAGACCTATAGCATCTTTAGGACTATACTCACTCTCAATCAAATCGCATAAATCTTTATTCGTCCAAATCATTTTACCGTCAGGACCGACTATTCCGCATGGAAGAACCAAGCCGTTGAGCACTCCTTCGGAGAACCCGAGCTTTTCCTTCAACTCGTCGACCATAAGACTGATTTTTTCAGCCAAAATCTCAAATTCGTACTTATAAGAACCCTTGAGTTCAGCTCTAAGATTACCTCCGGCAACTTCACCGGAAAAATCAAGAATATTTGAAACAGGTTTAACAATAAGAATTCTCAAAAGCGCAACCATTACTCCGCTGAGGAGTATAACAACAATAAAACCGGCAATAACCAGAACATTACGCTGATGTATAGCAGCTGCAGTCAAATCAGACTCATATGCACTTACAACAATCGTCCAGCCGGTAAGAGGAAAAGTTTTGTACTCCATGTACTTCATCCGCCCTTTCCAGTCGTATGCTTCCCCACCATTCCTTTCTTCCAGAATATGCTTCGTAAAATCAAATTTTGAAATATCTTTCAAATATAAACTTTTATCCACAGCATGGGCAATAATTCTTCCCTTGTTATCAATCATAAAGCTGTATCCGTCTTTACCAATCCGGAAAGGATCAATAAACGATGAAGTGAATCTATCCCATTTAGGGAACACTCCCACTCCGCCTATAACCTTACCGCTGGCATCACGAACTGAATGGGCTATTGCAAAAATGAGAATTCCGCCGCCACTCTTAGATTTTAAAATCTCATCTGCAATAAAAAAGTCTCTCCCGGATAAAACTGCTTTCACATACCCTCGTGAGGACCGGTCTGCCCCAACCATGCTTTCACCTTTGGCGTTATACCCGGTGACAACCTTTCCGTTCGCATCAAAAAGGAACGCAGCCCAATAATCTTTAGACGATCCCATAAGAGACTTAAGAAGATTATCTGAACTTTTAGAACTTCCACCGGAAAGAGCTTCTACAGAACTGGGATCATTTCCTATCATTTTGACAACGTCAGAAGTCTGCCCCATGTAAAGTTCAAGAGCACTTATAGACTCATCAACCATGCTGAGCATTGAATGTCTTTGCTCTTTAAAGACTGCATCATAAGTACTATTTGTCACCCACCACACACAAACTGCAAAGGTTGTTGCGACGAGGGCAAACACGATAATGGTCATTACCGTATTAATGCTCTTAACTTTCATAAGACGCTCTCTTTGTTATATTCTTGTTACAGCAATTCTTCCGCCACCAATTTTATTGTTATTTGACAATAACATATAAACAAAACTCAACACAATAATTATATATCATAAAATTAGCATGATGCCTTATAAAAAAGACAATAGAGAGAACTATAGCATAAAAAGATTAAACTTCTATTATTTTCTGATTTTTTATTTAAATAAAATAGATTTCACTCTCATTTACTGCATATGCCGAATTATTTATCCAGGCATCCATCTTAATCCTTCATTGCTTACTAGCTGTTTTTCTGCCAAAAGAAGAGTCTTCGAAACGTTTATTTAAAGAGGTAATTAAAAATGAGTACCGAACCTGATAAGATCATTTATTCGATGGTCAGGGTCAGCAAATATTTTGACAAGAAGCCGATCCTTAAAGATATCTCTCTTTCATATTTCTATGGCGCCAAAATCGGCGTGCTGGGGCTGAACGGTTCCGGTAAAAGTTCACTCCTGAAAATATTGGCAGGAGTTGACGAAAGCTTTGAAGGCGAAACCCATGTTTCAGCCGGATACACAATCGGTTTCCTTGAACAGGAACCTCTGATTGATGAAACCCGAACTGTCCGCGAAGTTGTTGAAGAAGGTGTCGCAAGCATCACAGCACTTGTTAACGAGTTTAACGAGATCAACGCTAAATTTGCCGAACCGATGGAACCTGAAGAAATGGATGCCCTGTTGGACAAGCAGGCTAATGTTCAGGAAAAAATGGATGCGTGCGGAGCTTGGGATATTGATTCCAGACTCGAAATGGCAATGGACGCACTGCGGTGCCCTCCGGGTGACACTCCTGTGTCTGTTATTTCCGGTGGTGAAAAACGCCGCGTAGCTCTTTGCCGTCTGCTTCTTCAGGAACCTGATATTCTTCTTCTTGACGAGCCTACAAACCATCTTGACGCTGAATCTGTCGCATGGCTTGAAAGACATCTACAGAATTATGCCGGAACAATCATTGCCGTAACCCATGACCGTTACTTCCTCGACAACGTCGCAGGATGGATTCTGGAACTGGACAGAGGCCGTGGTATTCCATGGAAAGGCAACTACTCTTCATGGCTTGAGCAGAAAGAGAAAAGACTCTCCAACGAAGCAAAAACTGACGACAAAAGAATAAAAGCTCTTGCCAGCGAACTTGAATGGATACGCATGTCTCCCAAAGGACGCCATGCAAAAAGCAAAGCTCGAGTTAAGGCATACGAAGAACTCGCAAATCAAGATTCCAATGAACGGGCAAAAGATCTTGAGCTTTACATTCCACCGGGACCACGTCTTGGTAAAAAGGTCATCGAAGCAAAAGGAATCCGCAAACAGGCCGGAGATAAACTACTTGTCGATGACGTGAACTTTATCATTCCTGCGGGTGCAATAGTCGGTATTATCGGCCCTAACGGAGCCGGTAAAACAACACTTTTCAAAATGATCACCGGACAGGAAAAACCTGACGCAGGCGAAATGTCTGTCGGGGAAACTGTCAAGGTTACTCATGTGGACCAGCACCGTGATGCTCTTGATCCAGATAAAACAGTTTATGAAGTTATTTCGGGTGGTAATGAATTCATAAAACTTGGTGACCGGGAAATTAATGCGCGCGCATATGTTGGAAAATTCAATCTGACCGGTTCTGAGCAGCAGAAAAAATGTTCTGTTCTCTCCGGTGGAGAAAGAAGCCGCGTTCATCTAGCACTCATGCTGCAGGAAGGCGGAAACGTACTCCTCCTTGATGAACCTACCAACGACCTTGATGTTAACACAATGCGCTCCCTTGAAGAAGGTCTGTCCAACTTCAGCGGCTGTGTACTGGTAATCAGCCATGACCGCTGGTTCCTCGACCGCATCGCTACGCATATTCTTGCTTTTGAAGGAGATTCTTCGACATTCTGGTTCGAAGGCTCATACTCTGAATATGAAGAAGACAAAAAGAAAAGACTTGGTAAGGACGCTGACCAGCCTCATCGCATCAAATACCGCAAACTTACCCGTTAAGTATTTGCTCTCAGCTTAAATGAAAACGGCCCTCATAAATTAATTTTATGAGGGTCGTTTTTTTGTAATTTGAATAATCTATTTATGATCCAATCTTATCCACAATACCATTACGCAATGTAACAGTGACACTCCCTTTATCATAACTTTCAGTTGGAACAACACACGACCACTTTTCAACTATAATATCATTTTCAACAAAATATGATTCCATCTTCCACTGATACCGTGAAACTGTTTTCATTTTACCAAAGTATTTAGAAAGAGACTCTTCACATTTTTTCGGTAATGCAACACAAGACCTCCAAAGATAAAGACTGCCGCATAAAATTTTAATGTCTATAGAGCCAAGGCTGACTTCTTGATCATAATTCGCTTCCAGCTTTGCGCAATCTTTATTCACATCTGCAAAAGTGTGTTCGATTAAGTTTTCATCATCCTTCACAACTTTTACTGAATGGAACTTTTGGGGCGCAACATGTCCAAAATATTGGAATTCAAACAAAGATTTGTTTTGAACCTCTTCAAAATCCAGCTTAAGTAATGGAATTTTTCCGCGATCCTGAAAAAGATCCATGGATTTAAAAAGAAGCTCCCCCATATCGGATGGAATTATCATCTCGTTAACAGGTTCAAACTTATCATCAAGCAGAACAGAAAGAAAATAAAGGACAGGCTTTTCAAAACTTAATGAGGTCAATCCGGCTGGATACATTTGCGTTTTCCTTATTAAAATTTACTAATCTAATTAGTGCATGGCATCATTTTTTTAAGAATTACCCTGTTGTCCTCGCAAATGGAAGAATGAATCAAACGGAGCACTGAATTAATTATAAAAAACACATTAACCTTGATTCAGTTTCGTTTGCACTTCCTCTTTTTAGCAATTATCGTATCAAAAATTAAACATCTCAAAGACATGAGGGAGTACTCCAACTTGCTTGAACGACTTGATAACGAAATCTATTTAAAAAATGTCCAGCTCGAAGGTTACGAGGTTCGCGGCGCCCTGATTTTAGGCTCTGAGAAAGCTGTAATTTTAGACACTCTTTCCCGACCGGAGGATATGCTTAAGTATAAAGAACTTATCGGGGATCGTGAATTAATCATCATCTACAGCCATGCTGACTGGGATCATATCTGGGGAACTGCTGGGCTTAAGATGCCTATCAAATCAATCATTGCCCACAGTTCTTGTCTTGCCAGATTTTCAAAGGATGTACCTGAAACATTAAAGGAGTATAAAAAAAATCAACCCGAATTATATAACTCAGTTGAATTGATTCCCCCTGATACTGTTTTTGATTCTAAAATGAAAATAGATCTCGGAGGGATTACAATTCAACTTTCACAGCTTTCGGGACACACCGAAGATTCCATAGTCGGCTTTATCCCCGAAAAGGGAATCCTTTTAGCGGGTGATGCGGTTGAAACTCCCTTCCCCTGCATCAACAAAAATTCTCCGATGGCAAACTGGATTACCGAACTTGAAAAATGGGAGGGCAATAAAAATCTTAAGATTGTTATACCGGCTCACGGCAAAGTCAGTGGACCTGATATTATAAGTCAAAATTTACAATACCTTAAAAGTCTTCTTAATAAAGATAAAATTGAAATATCTGCGTCCTTAAGCTCTTTCTATAAAGAAACTCACTTAGAAAATATGGCCTTCGCCTCTGAACAAAAATAAACGCCGATAAAAACTCATATCTCTATTTACAGATATCATCTCTGAAATCATCCTGACCAATTATTTTCAATCCTTCGTTAAAAATACGAGCAAGAGCACATCCTTTCTCATCTTTTTTGAAACAAACATGCAACTTGTTCATGCCAATCACTTTATTAAAAAAGGTCAACTGAGAGCGGTACTTGGTAAGTTTCGGCTTTGACATTGAAATATAATCATACACATTGCAATCAACGACAGCCCCGCGAATGCGTCCTTTTATTAATTTTTTTATATTACTTTCATCAGTCGACGCATAATCAATATCCATACCTCCGCTAAGAACTAAAGCATCAAGTTCAGCAGTATTAGTATAACCGGAAACAAGACCTATTTTATATTTAGCAAGGTCTTGAAAAGTATCCCAGAATATCGGTCTTTTTTTACTCACCAAAACCCCGAGAGGGCTGCATCCTATGCTTTCAGAAAAGATAAATTCCTCTGCCTTTTCTTTTGAATAATATTCCGGGAAATAACCCATTATATCTTTATTCTTCTGCACACTACGGATCGCTCTTTTCCAAGGTGCAAATCTAAATTCAACCTTATATCCCATTGCAGCGAAAGCAGCACTCACACGTTTTGAACTTCTCCCCTTATCCGGCAGTTTCTCACCTGTATACGGAGGCCACTCCAAGGAGCTGAGAATAACCACTTTCTCATCAGCCCACGCTGATCCGACAAAAAGAAAACTGCACACCAAAGAATACGCAAAAATCTTAACAATTAATGCTAAACGTACATTATCCTTCAATTTCGACTTAACTGATTTCCAGCTAAACAATAAAATTTTCACTCAAAACACCTGCTCATAATACTTTTAAGAATAATCTATACATCATTTATTTCTACTTCATTACAAAAAGCTATATCTTGCCTATTATTACTCACTACCGATTGTTTTTAAAATATAATCTTTACACTTAGAATATTGTTCAGCTATTAGAATTTAATAAAGAATATAATCATTGCCGCACTTAAAACACAATTAAAAAAGGTGTCTTATGAAAAAAAAACTCATAATCATAAATATTTTATTTTTACTTCTTTCACACACTATCACAACCACCGTCCATTGTGCAGATCAGGCAAGAATTGATCCTGACTACTCTATATCCGACAACTGGATTACTCTTCCCGCCTCCATAGATAAAAGTATCGATGTATTTTGGGTTTACCCGACAGTCTACACAGGAAAAGCCCCCGTTGCTTCCATAAATGATCCCCAGATGCGTGACGGGGCACAGTTAACTCTCCGCACTCAGGCTGCTGTATTCAAGGATAGTGCAAATATTTTTGCTCCACTATACAGACAAGCTAACATGTCCATTCTAGGACAGGATAACCTTCATAAAGATCAATATCTGAATGTGGGTAAATCTGATGTCCGTGCAGCATTCAATCATTATTTACGGGAACTTAACAACGGACGGCCTTTTATTCTAGCCTCACACAGTCAGGGTTCCGTTATTGTTACCGCATTAATGAAAGAATTGATGGATAATCCAAATCTTCGCGATAAAATGGTTGCAGCATATGCGATCGGCTGGGGAATTACTCAAGATGATTTAAACAACTTCACATTCCTTAAAATCTGCGAAAAGGCAGATCAAACGGGGTGTATTGTGACTTATAACTGTGTAGCGGATGGATATCAGAAAGCGGCTCCGACTATTCTGCCGGGAACTATTGTTGTTAACCCGCTTGACTGGACTACAAATTCTGAAAAAGTTTCTGCAGATCAAAACAAAGGGGCTGTTTTTTTCAATAAAGACGGCATAAAATCGGAAACAATTCCAAACTACTGCTCATCTGAAATTAAAGACGGCGGACTTGTTGTCGATATGAAAAATACAGCACCAATGAAACGTATGCCCTTCGGAAAAGGTGTATATCATGTGTATGACTACTCCTTATTCTTCGATAATTTGAAAGCCAACGTGGCTGAAAGAATCAAGGCTTATCAAAAAGACCATAAATAACAAAGAAAAAGACCGATATCTCAAAAAGATATCGGTCTTATTTATGCTGCTATTTACCAATTCTACAATCAACAAATATCAACCTGTCATACTACGACTCAACTTGAACTCCTACGCGATTACGACTTTCACTCTTTGCCCGATACATAGCCTCATCGGCTCTGCGAATAAGACTTTTCAATCCTAATGCCTTATCTGCCATGGCAACGCCGAGCGAAACAGTAACCCTTAAGGAACCTTCTTCAAGAAAAACATCTCGTTCCTGACAAACTCTTCGTAAACGCTCTGCGACCGCAGCGGCTTCATCCAAGGTTGTCGAAGGTAAAAGAATTGCAAATTCTTCACCACCCAATCTTCCGATTATATCCACTTCCCGAAACTGCTCTTTGCACAAATCCGCAAAAGACTTCAAAACAAGATCTCCGGATTCATGTCCATAGGTATCATTAATCCTTTTAAAATGATCAAGATCCCCCATAATAAAAGCAAGAGGTTCCCCGTAGCGACAATGACGCTGGTATTCTATATTGGCTAGTTCCATAAACTGACGTCGATTATAAAGACCGGTAAGAACATCCGTTCCCGCAAGCATTCTAAGCTCTTCTTCCATCTGCTTCTGCTTGGAAATATCATCAATAATCCAGATGACACCTTTATTCAGATCCGCCGGAATCACAGGATCGATAGCTTTACCCGACAGCATACACCACACAGGGGAGCCATCTTTGCGGGCGAGCTGATATTCAATATGTAAATATGAGCCGTGTGCCAGAACGTCAAAATATTTCTTCCCGAAATCATGGTAACGTTTTTCGGTTAAGTGAGCGGCACGCAGGCTGAGTCCCTGCATCTCCTCTGGCGAATCATATCCCAAAATATCTGCAAGACGTTTATTTCCTCTCGCAAAAAACCTTCCGCCCTTCAAAACAGCTATACCCACCTGACTATTGTCATAAATAGTCCGCCATTCATCAAGAGCTGTCTGGAGTTCTAAATTTTGCTTCGAAACCTTATTATTCAAACCTTTTAACATGGTTCTAAAAAATATTTCAGAATTTCGCCTGCAATAAAGATAACCGACAAGTATTAATATCAACAAAAATTGAACGGATAAAGCACACCACAACCAAACGGACACATCACTTTTAGCAGGTAAATCCGCAGCCAAGGCATAGTTATACATTCCAGACAAAACAACAATAAAAACAGCCCAAAAGACTGCCTTACATATTACAAACGGTAGCCGACAAAAAGAACACATAGCCCCTCCCTTTACTCCAATCCCCTCTTAATGAATTATCAAAAAAATTATATTCGCTCAATTAGAACATAACAATAACCACTGTATTCCATTTTTTACCCAATATGCTGATTGGCACGCGCAATATAAACCTGTATTCAACGCAGACAGATTCTGACATCAACAATACGAAAGTTAAGGTTCCAATATATGAAAAAGGTTTTAACGCTAAAGCAATTTCAAGATATAGTTAAAGAAGTTATATCCTTACAGCCTTACATTGAAGTGACCGAATCTTCTTTCAAAATGGAAAATGAAGACGAGGGAATTGAAAAAGAAGCATATGTTCTTGGATTTTCAAGGCATAGCAAACCGGGATTTGAAATATGTTTCGACTGGATAGCTAACGGTAACCTTGATGGTTACTTAATTGATATGTTTGATTTCACAATAGAACCGTACTGCCGGGGAGAATTTTCTCCGGTATTTAAAGGTCCGGTCATTCTTGATGACTTTAAAGAACCTTTCGCACCGTTTGAAGTTTCCGCTAAAATTCTTGAACTGGTTAAACCGGAAATGTGGACCAAATGGATTGTAGAATATCTGCCTGAACCTCACGTCATCTTATAAATTTCCCCTTCACTAAAAAACAAAAAAAGGCGCTCCGGTTTAACACCGGAGCGCCAGTTTGCTCACTCACACCTGTGCAATCTATCTTAATAGATTAGGGAGGAAAGTGATGATTGCGGGACAAAGCGTCATCACAAGCAAAGATATGAGCAAAGCAATGAGGTATGGTGCTGAGGCCTTGATTACTTTTTCCAGCGGAACCTTTGTTATCGCACTGGCGACAAAGAGATCCAGCCCTACCGGAGGGGTAATACATCCAATTGCGAGGTTGACGACCATCAACACACCGAAAAACAATGGATCAATTCCCAGCGTAATTGCGACCGGCAGGAAAATCGGAGTAAGAATAACTATCGCAGCCGAAGCGTTGATGAGTGTTCCGATAAACAGCAGTAAAATGTTCATCAATAAAAGGAATACAATCGGAGAACTTGTCAGGGAAACAATATATGCACCGATCTGATGCGGAATTTCCAAATTGGTAAGCATCCAACCGAAAACCTTAGCAGCTCCGACAATGAACATAATCATTGTGGTTCCCATTACAGCCTGAAAGATAATCCTCGGAAATTGTTTGATAGTCAGTTCCTTATAGATAAAGAAACCGACAAATATTCCGTAGACAGCAGCTACCGCGGCAGCTTCTGTAGGAGTAAAAATCCCGCCGTAAATACCACCAATAATAATTACCGGGGTCATAAGCGCCCAAAAGGACTCTTTAAAGGATCTCAGAACATTCATTATGGAAAAAGATCCTTCCGCAGGAATGCCTTCTTTTTTAGCGATAAAGTAACTGACAATACACATGGTTGCCCCCATGAACAGCCCGGGAATCAAACCTCCGACAAAAAGATCGCCAATTGAAATCCCGGCAATAACACCGAAAACAACCAGTGTGATGGAAGGCGGGATGACAATTCCTACCGTTCCACCCGCTGCAACAATCCCTGTTGCCAGTTCACGGCTATATCCTTTCTTCTCCATTTCATCGACCATTGTTGAGCCGATTGCAGCAGTTGTGGCTGCAGAAGAACCTGAAATAGCAGCAAAGAACATACCTGAAACGGCAACAACCTGAGCAAGGCCACCGGTGAAGGAACCAACCAGTGACTGAGCAAAGTTGACCAGTCTTTTAGTTACGCCTCCGGCAGACATGAACGCCCCTGCAAGCATAAAGAAAGGAACAGCCATAAAGGAAAAAGAATCAATTCCCGAATACATGACCTGAGTGATCATGACCTGCGGAATATTAAGATATTGGTAAAGAATTACTGAAACGGAAAGTCCGAGTGAGTAAGCAACTGGAACTCCGAGAAAAGTCAAACCTAAAAAGGTACATAATAAAATTGCTTCCATGATGCGCTCCTAGTTTTTACGTGCTGAGATTTCTTTGACAATTCGCACTGTATCTTTAAACAGGTAGAGCATCATAAGTGAGGCACTGATGGGGATGATTGAATAAACTACACTCATTGAAATTCCGAGACCCGGTGCTATCTGGAATGTCATTACGGAGGTCATTTTCGCCCCTTGAATAAGGAGAAGCAATGTGAATGCGTAACTGCAAAGATTTATAAGAATCTCAATAACAACGCCCATGCCTGTGCCCTTAAATTTATTAGGCAGAATTTGTACTGCCAGATGCCCGCTTTCGCCCATAATGAGAGCGGAACCTAAAAAGACAACCCATACGAACAGGAATCTCGCCAATTCCTCCGACCATTCAAACGTGTGACCGAAAAAGTAACGGGATACGACCTGAAAAAAGATCAGCCCGAGCATTAGAGTCATCGATGATACGGAAATCCAGTAAAGAACAAAGCGTAATTTATCAAATAATTTATCCATCAGAAGCCCTCCTTAATAAACAGGACCGGAACTAAATCCGGCCCTGAATGATAATGACTATTTTTTTAGGGCGTTAACCTTATCAATATTATCCTGTCCTACGACAGACGCGAATTTTTCATAAACAGGCTTGGTAGCTTTCGCAAAAAGAGTACGGTCAACTTCAATAACTTTGATCTTTCCGGTTGCTTCGATAAGCTTCCAGTATTCATCGTCCTTCTGTGTTGAAAGTGCGCGCTGCCAGTCAATGGCTTCTTTCGCTGCTTCCATGAGAATCTGGCGCTGTTTTCCGTCAAGTCTTCCCCAACTGATCATAGACATTACGAGAGGTTCCGGTGCGTAGGAATGAGCTGTTTTTGAAGCATATTTCTGAACTTCAAAAAAACGTTTGGTCCAGATGTGAGCACTGGGGTTTTCCTGACCGTCAACAGTTCCCTGCTGCATTGCAGAGTAAAGCTCACCGAAAGCCATTGGGGTAGGAGAAGCACCGAGTGACTTCATCATTTCGATGTAAATTTTATTGGTCATGACTCTGATCTTGAGATCAGCCATATCGGCAGGAGTTTTTACTTCACGAACATTATTGGTGAGATGACGAACGCCATTTTCCATGTAACCGAGAAGTTTGATACCTTTTGGTTCAAGAGGCTTACCAAGATCCATACCTACGGTATCAAGAGATTTGTAAGTATGCTCTCTGTCCTGAAAGAGGAAAGGCATATCGAAAAGGGAAATCTGAGGCTGAAACTGTCCTAAAACGGCAGTTCCGACCAGAGCCATATCAATGGTTCCGTAGATCAGACCTTCAATAAGGTCTTTCTGTCCGCCAAGCTGTGAGGAGGGGAATACTTTAACAACAATTTCGCCGCCTGATTTTTCTTTAACCAGCTCAGCAAATTTTTCAGCTCCCTGTCCGTAAGGATGAACAGGTTCAGCAATGTGACCAAGTTTTAGTACGACTTTTCCGGCGAATGCGGGGACTGCCATTGTTACTACTAAAAGAGCAACAGACATGATGGTGATTAAACGTTTCATAGACCCTCCTCTGAGTGAACAGATGTTAAGTTCTTTAATTAACAGCACCTTTCAAAATAAAATCTGGCTGTAAACCGGACTTTATCTAAAAAACACTTAAAAAACTTATTGCGGGTTTAATGAGTATTTAATCTTTTAAGATAATTTTGTTCATAATGTTCATGAGGCTAATTACGGAAATATTTTCGCTCGGGCCGACCGACTGTACCGTATACTAAATCAGGATATATGAAACCGACTGAAACTAAATATTCAAGATAACGGCGTGTGGTAGATCTGCTTGCTCCGATCAACGAACCAACTTCCTCGGCTCCTAAGCCATTTTCAGTATCAGGATCTTTAAATACATCCTGTACTTTTTTAAGGGTAAGCGGATCTATGCCCTTCGGCAAATCTTCTGATGGAGTTGAAGCTGAGGCAGATGAAGCAGGATGACGCATGCTATCGACATCTTTCTGCTCGAGCGTTTCAGAATTATGCAGACGGCTGTGATATTTTCCGAATCTGGAGAGACACGCTTTAAACCTGTCAAGGATAACAGGCTTTATTATATAATCAAAAACGCCGCCACGCAGAGCTTCTTTAAGTGGCCCCATTTCACGTGCGGCAGTGATTAATATCACATCAGTTTCAAGACCTTTAGTGCGGATTTCGCGCAGCATCTCAAAACTTGTTCCTTCAGGGAAATACAGGTCCAGCAGAATCAGGTCAGGCTCGAATATTTCGATCATTTCTTTAGCGTCATCAAGTCCCTGTGCAATGGCAACGACTTCAAAACCCTCTACCTTTTCGGCAAATCTACGATGAAGATCAGCTATTTTAGCGTCATCTTCAACAATCATGACTTTAATCGGGTTCATATTCCACTACGCCTGATTTTAGGAATGATTACAGAGAATAAAGTTCCTTCTGATCCATCAGATGAAACCGAGATAAAACCTCCCAGCTCATCGAGTCTCTGCTTGACCAGGTAAAGACCCAGCCCGCGCCTGCCTGTCCCTTTCGAAGAAATACCTTTCTCAAAAACATGATCAATCTGATCCGGCGGTATCCCCGGACCTGAATCTTCAACTTCAAAAACAATATCATTTCCAAGGTCAGTGAAGGAAAGCTGCACCTTGCAATCTTCTTTATCGCATCCAAGTACAGCCTCGAAAGCATTATCAAGTAAGTTGCCTACAATGGTAACAATTTTTTCCTGTTTAATCCAATCGGGGACATCGACCATCGTACCTTCACGATCAACATCAAACTGGATCTTAAGCTCTTTGGCTCTATTAAATTTACCCAGAACAATTGCGGCAATTACAGGATGCGGAATTGCTTTATTAAGAAACATAATGAGGTCTTCGTAACCGGAAGATTCGCACGTTACCAAATCGAGAGCTTCCTGATATGCTTCAATTTGAATAAGCCCGGCAATGGTGTGCAGCTTGTTAGAATATTCATGAGTCTGGCCGCGCAAAAGTTCGGAATATTCCTGAATACTGGACAGCTCATGCGCGATTCTATCCAGCTCATCTTTACGACGGAAACTTGCCACAAGCCCCTTAATCACACCGCCCTGTAAAACCGGAACAATGTTGAAAATAAGTTCCTGCCCGTTAACAATCCGTTCCTGATCGTATTCACCTTCGCCGGTTGTAAGTGCGTAATTAAGTCCCGCACAGGGGATGACATCACCTATCATCTTACCGACAAGTTCACCTGAATTAAAACAGGTATATTTTAGCGCGGCTTTATTTGCCAGCCGGATTTCACCCCTGTGATCAGTCGCGATAACCCCCTCACGGATTGTTTCTAAAACGGCCCCGCGCTCAAGGTAAAGATTCGTAATTTCAGCAGGTTCAAGATTAAGAGTAACCTTTTTTAAATGACGGGCAATATATGCGGTGCTGAAAAAGCCGATCAGAGTCAAACCGAAAATAAACCACAACGGTCTATCCAGATGTGCGGCGATATTTTTTTGTACATTTTCTGTAAGATATCCGACTGATACAAAACCTATAACTTCAGAATGCTTGCCGCGAACAGGTACAAAGCTGCGAATCGAAGGCCCGAGAGTTCCGATCGCCTCCGAGACATATGACTTGCCTTCCATTAAGACCGGCCCGGTGTCGCCACCCACAAAATATTTACCGATCCTTTCGGGTACAGGATGAGAATAACGAATCCCGGACGAATCTCCTACGACAACAAAAGTTGCTCCTATTTTAAGACGGATATCTTCAGCAATAGCCTGAATTTGACCTTCAGGATCTTTCTTAAGCAAAACTTCGCGAATCATTGGCACCTCGGCTACAGCTTGTGAGGTCTGCAAAGCTCGAAGTCCAATCTGTTCCTTAAGGATATTGGAAGTAAGATCGGACACCAGAAACCATGTGATGCCGATCTGAACCAAAACCATTCCCGTTACCATGTAAACAAGATATAACTGGATTGTTTTCGGCTTTATAAAATCAAGAAATTTAAATTTTTTCATAAGAACTCCGTTGATGAATCAACCGGACATTAAGAATTAATAATTTTCAATAGCCAGAATTATCTTTTAAATAACCTAATTTAAAAAAACGGGCACAACAACTTAATTTTAGAAAAGACCATAAAACAAGAATGTTATGATTAAATGGACTTTATTAACGCAAAAAAGCTGACCGGATGTATTCCCCGGTGACAGGAACATCTGATCAGCTTTCAATCAATATATATAAGCCGCTTAAATTCGCTTACAGCAACAACATAGAGCAATAAGTATATTCAGTTATTTTTCCTTTTGAGCTGCAAAGAGCAACAACCCATTATCATTATCAGTCCATTTTTGCTGAAAATTTCCAAAACCACTGGCTGCCAATTTTGTTTCCAAAACATCGGCCTCAATAAAATGCGAAAAATATCCACAAAGTCTCGTCATCATTTCTAACGCAACAACTGTTTCTCTGGACATCTCACTGCCCCGATCAGCATGATGATGGGCTACGAACCAGCCGCCCGGAAGCAATGCCTGATTTATTTTTTCAAACAGCGGTTCTAGATTGTCCTGACAAGAATACAAAAAATGAGATGTTAAAATAAGGTCAAACTTTTCATCCGGCAGTGCGCCTGTCCGCAAATCCACACCATATCCTGTGATTCTTCCGGCATATCCCATCTGTGCACATCTTTTTTCGGCCACATCGGCAACCTGAGGTAAATCACAAATAATCCCCGATAAGTCTGGGTTTTTATCAAGTATCGACATTGTATATGTCCCGTGATTACCACCAAGATCTGCCATCAACCTAAAAGAATTAAAATCGGGCAATTCGCTTATGATTTCCACAGCTTTTTGTAATCCACCGGAAACCGCATTCTGGGCTGTTCCTTCCATAGCTTGTTCTGTTGACCACTTTTTATCAGTATCTTTACGCTCTTGTTTATCTTTTTTTAACATTTCTCCCAGTGAACTATTCACTGTCTCACAAAACCCCATGGACACTATGGCTGCCAACCCCTGATAAAGTGGTGCTGTGCTTACTAAAAATTCTGATGCTATTTTTGAATTTGAATATTTCTCATCTCTTTTTTCGACAAGCCCACGAACTTCAAGCAAGCTCAATACTGTCTCTAATTTATAAGGGATAAATCCAAACTCCCGAGCCAGATCATCCAACGATTTCTCTTGGTTTTCCAAGACGTCGAACATCTTTATTTTTATGACTTCAATTATTGCCGGAGCAGTAACACTTTGAAGAATAATATCATTGATCGGTGTAAAACTTTCTTTAGGGAACGGAATATTCATAACTACTCCTGAATAGAGTTTAGCAGCTAAACCCTATGGTTAAAAAAAATTACTTCAAATAATTATCCATCCACTTATTCATATTACGACAGATATCATCAAATACCCGAATTTTTTCGTCATCCATCGATCTCAAATATTCCAAAAAAACACGATCATGCTCAAGGTGAAAATTATAATGATTGTCTACAGCCACTTTGCCGAGAGCGGTCAGTTTGACAACCACACGCGCCCCGTTTTCGGGATCTTTCTCCTTCACGCAAAGTTCTTTCTTCACAAGTTTAGATATTAACTGAGAAACAGCCCCTTTAGTAACGCCGGATTCATGAGCAATCTCGGTGACTCCGCCCCCGCCAAGCCTTTCTATAGTTGAAAGTGTGTGGATTTCGGCAGGATACAACTGCATGCCTATCCCGAAATCAAAAGATTTCTGTGCAACCATTGTATATTTGGACAGAACTTTACCCAGTGAACACATATTCGGAAGTACATCTTTAACTTTACGCATGAAAACTGTTTAGCAACTAAACCCTTTTCGTGTCAACCACACATTTTGCATCTTATTTACAAATACCCTGCTCACTGCTATCCAGTTAGGATGGACAAAAGTAAATATAATCAATTAAAATCAACCGTAGCAACATGTGCTGCAATACTCTTTATAGCCCTGTTTTTTTGCACTTCCACTTTTGCCTCTAATCCTGAACCCGAATTCCCGATAGCCGATCCTTTCAAGGCTACTATTTTCGGAACACCCCGTGAGCTTGTACAGACATTCCCTGAACCTGTTAAAACTGAAGAATGTGAAATTGTAATAGAAGACCGTAGAATTCCAGATATTTTCTGGTATGATGAAGACTTCTACTACACTACCGCCATGCAGAAAGAAGAAGCTCCGCTCCTTTTTATCATCGCAGGAACAGGCTCAGAGCATGACTCAACGAAAATGAAATTTTTGACTCAGCTTTTTTATCAAGCCGGATTTCATGTCGTTGCCCTTTCATCTCCCACGCATATGAATTTTATCATCAGTGCATCGCGATATGCCGCGCCGGGCTATGCTCCCAATGATGTTGAAGATTTATACAGGGTCATGAAATGGATAAAAAGCAATCTTGAAGACGATCACAAAATCAGCGGTTACAATGTTACAGGGTACAGCCTTGGAGCTATGCACTCGGCATTTATTGCTAATCTGGACGAAACCCGCAAAGATTTTTCATTCGACAAAGTACTGATGATCAACCCGCCTGTAAGCCTCTACACCTCGGCATTGCGCTTTGATTCATGGCTGAGTCCTGAAAACCTCGGTGACAAAAAACCACGCGAAGTAATAGACGAGCTTATTCATGCTTTTTCAGAAATGTATCTGCATACTGACATAACCGACTTCGATGATAACTTTCTATATGGACTTTCGCAGCATACTAATTTCTCAGAAATGGACCTTCGAGCTATCATTGCCGCGTCATTCAGACTTAGTTCTGCCAACATGCTTTTCACCTCGGATGTATGTATAAATGCTGGATATATTGTCCCTGTCAGCAAGACATTATCTACCGGTGACAACCTGCTGCCCTACACTCGAGTAGCTACCGCCATCACTTTTGAAACCTATATAAATGAGTACCTGCTGCCGTATCAGCAATTCATTACTCCTGGCATAACAAAAGAAGAGCTTATCCGCCGTTGCAGCCTGAAAAGCATTGAAGAGTATCTTGCAACCTCCCAAAAGATTTTTGTGCTCGGTAATTCGGACGATATCATTCTTGATGAAAGTGAAGTAAATTTCCTGCGTAAAACATTCGGAGAACGGGCTGTATTTTTCCCGCGCGGCGGACACTGCGGTAACATCATGTTTAAACCTTTTGCGGCTAAAGCGCAGGAGATGCTTAAATGATGAATACTACTATAAAATATTTGATGGTCCTTTGCCTGTTCCTGCTTATTCCGTCCTGCGCCACCATAAAAAAAGAAGCCCCGGATATGACACTGCCCCCCACTGGTTTTATGACCCCAGTGTCGCACGCTCCGACACCGACCAACATCATGCGCAAGGAAGCGGATTTAGAATTTCTTGATGTCTACGATCCGTGGGGCGCAATGAACCGCAATATTTATTCTTTCAACGCTCAATTTGACCGGGCGATATATCTCCCTGCGGTCAATCTATACACAACCGTTCTGCCTAAACCGGTTCGCAAAGGTGTAACCAACGCCGTAAATAATCTGAATGAAGTAAATGCAATCCTCAACAGCTCATTGCAAGGGCGGGGTGAAAAAGTTTTAAGATCTTTTTACCGCTTGCTCCTCAACTCAACATTCGGAATTCTCGGGATTATGGATGTAGCTGAGGACTGGGGAATCAAAAGAGTCAGAACAAGCACAGCAGACACTCTGGGAGTGTGGGGAATGGGTCCGGGCCCATATGTAGTCCTGCCGCTCTTCGGCCCCTCCAGTGTGCGTGATTCCGCCGGACTTGCCGGAGACTCTGCCCTGCTGTGGGTACAGATGAATTATGTTTATGACTTTCTGGGCGTAAAAGAAGGCCGGACACTCATAGGAGCAGGAGAAGCCACAATCCGCGGACTCAACCTGCGCGCCAATGTCCCCTTCCGTTACTATCAGACAGGTTCGCCCTTCGAATATGACCTAGTGCGTTTTCTCTATTCTACAAAGCGTGAGCTTGATATTGAAAAACAATGAAGTTCAAGATCCAGCTTAAGTCAGTCTATTAAATTTATTCCGGAATTCAATCCAATTAGTTAAGAATATTAATTGGGAACAAGCTAGAATAGTTATCTGACATTTTGAACTCGAATATAAAGAGCTAATCCCAACATAGTGAGCGCAATACCCGCCCAGCCTAAAGCTCCGGGTAACGCTCCGCCAAGCAGCAGGACTTCTCCGAGCAATGAAAAAACCACTTCCATAGACTGAGTACAATCTGCCGCTGCCAGTTCTGCCGCAGAACGGGCTTTGTGGCGGATATAAAGAAACAAACTTGTTGCTGCAACGCCGGAAAAAACAGCGACCAGAGCAGTGTTAACAATCTGATTCATTGCCGGTGCAGGCGGAGAGAAAACAGCTATCAGCACTCCCCATAATGGAAGAGAACCGAGCGTTAAAAGCAGTACCCGGCAAAAGGGATCATCCATGGCGGGACTATCAAGGCGCGGTATAAAACGCACACCACCTTGCCGCGCTTCCCACACTAGTTGATTACCAAACGGGTAAGCAAAAGCAGCGATAAAAACTGGAATTGCGCCCAGTAAGATTTCATTTAACGGATTCACTCCTGCCCTTTCTAGATTTACGAGCAACACCCCCGCAAAAATTATCAAGGTCAAAAACATGGCCCGCAGCGGAATTTTTTTACCGAAAAGAAGTAATACTATCGGCGTGGCAAGAATAGTTGTCTGCCATGTTGCGGCGACCACCCATCCGGGAGCATAAGAGGCGCTGAAGGATAACAAAGCGTAAAACAACCCGAAACCAATTCCGCCGGCAACGGTCCAAAACACCCAGTGGCGGATATACAGTTTCAGAGATTCAATGAACAATTCCCTGCGTAAAGCAAAAAGCCCCACTGACAAAAAACCGAGCATCCAGAAATAGCGCAGACTTGCAGACCAGACCCAATGCCCGCCCTCAAGACTCATCGCCCGGTTCAGAACAAAAGTTGTACTGAAAAAAAATGCAGCTAAAATTCCTATCATTATAATTTTCATGCTGCACTCCATGCTTTGCCGAGGATTATTTATTAAGGACTTTGAATTGATAAACATTGTGTAAATATTTGTCTATGCCGATTCAATTTTAACTAAAAAAGTCCCGACTCTCGTTAAAGAATCGGGACTTTCGATAATCCATCTAAGTTTATTTCAGAACGGAACTTATAAAAGTTCCTCAATAACTTCGATGAAAAAGCTTGCCGCAACGGCTAGAATTTCATCGTTGAAATCAAACTTACTGTTGTGCAGAGGTGGCGAATCTACGCCGTTTCCGATCCACACATAGCAACCTTTGGTATGTTTCATGTAGAAAGCATAATCCTCAGCAGCCATTGATGATTCCATATCTGTTACGACATTTTCTGCGCCCACGGCTTTTTGAGCCGCTTTTATTGCAATTTCAGGAGTAGAATTTACAAGGACCGGATGTTTGCGAACATAATCCAGTTCCGCTTTCACTCCATAAATTGTGGCTACGCCTGCAACGGTCTGTGCGATTGATTCTTCAATTAAATCCTGCACACTTTCATTACAGGTGCGTACGTTCCCCTGAACCATTACGTTGTCAGGAATTCCGTTACGCAGACTGCCCCCGTGAACCTGAGTTATGCTGACAACTCCGCGCTCATGTGACGGAATTTTGCGTCCGACAATTGTCTGCAAACCTTTAATAATATCCGCGACTGCGGCAAAAGGCTCGTTGCAGACATGAGGCATTGAAGCGTGACCGCTTTTTCCTGTCACCATAATTTCAAAACGATCTTCGGAAGCCATACACGCGCCCTTATGGACCGCGATTTTACCGGAAGCAAGGCCCGGCCACGCATGATAACCGAACAGATAATCAATTTTATATTTGTCGAAGAATGAATCCTCGATGACCCGTAATGCGCCTTCATAGCCCTCTTCGCCGGACTGAAAAAGAAGCAGGACAGTACCGTTGAAATCTCTATTTTTCGAGAGATAAGCGGCAAGAGCGAGAAGAGAAGTACAATGCCCGTCATGTCCGCATGCGTGCATACGTCCTTCAACTTGAGATTTATAAGCGAAGTTGTTTTCTTCACTCATCTCAAGCCCGTCCATATCAACCCTGAAAGCTACAGTTGTATCGCCTTCTCTACCGTCGATTTTAGCGACAAGAGAATTAACACCGATATTTTCATACGAAATACCGTATTCATCCAGCTTTGATTTTACCAAAGCTAAAGTTTCAACTGTTTCAAGCCCTATTTCAGGGTTTTTATGAATCTGATGACGTATCGCTTTAAACTCATCAAGCAGTGCTGTCACATCCGGATTCAATCCCATTTAGATATCTCCCATATACTTCAAGACAGCCTGAGCAATTGCAGCAGAACCGATATAGGTGGAAACCATGACAAACAAACTTACTACCACAATACGCCAGCCACTCTTCTTGAATGCAGCCAGATCCTTACCGATAGCAACACCTGCGTAAGCAAGAATAGGAGTGGTAAGCGCCAGAAAGTGAACTTTTGCAACATATGCGTTAGTCACTGCGGAATAAGGGAAAGTAGGCAGCGTAATAATTACACCATATGTGATGACAAAAAGTACGGAAGGTATTTTTTTAAGCAAAAACATATTGGTTGCAACGCCTGAAATGCAAAGCAACAACAATATTCCCATACCTGGAAGAGCATCAATAATATTATTATTAAAGCCGGCATGATTACCTACGAGAGTCATAGCACTCACGATAAGAAGCACGACAAATGATTCAAAAATAGTTTGTTGTTTAGTCATTATACATTCTCCGAACAAGTTTTGTACTTAAGCTTGTAAAGATAGTTATAGAGCTTATTGGACATAGGAAGAGCCAGAATGAGAGACATGTATACCCCGTCAATTCCGGAAAGGGTGTTACTTGCTACACCGAAAGCCTGAATCTGTTCAGCCATTGCAGGGTAACTTGCACTGAGGCTACCAACCGCAGCAGTCATCATACTTGCACTACCTACACCGGAAGCCATCGCCAGCGCGTAAGGATGGAAGATTTCAAATGCGGCAAGGAAGGAAGCCATCAAACCGAAGAAGATTGTACCGAATACAGTTCCGCAGATGTAAACGCCCATTACGCCGCGTCCCTCAGCTGAATCAAGACCATAAATATCCCCGATAAGCGCAACGTTAGGCTCGCGGGCGATTGAATGAGCCGCCCCGACAGCTTCACGCTTAAGGCCAAGATACATGGCAAGAGGAATACCGATGATCAAAGTTGCAATATTACCGAACTCCTGAAGAACAAGAGCTGGTCCGGCTTTAAGGATTTCGTAGAATTTAGGACCGACAAGAGTTCCGTATCTTGCCATGAGCAGAAGCAGAGTCAGACCGACAAGAGTACTTGCCTGAATCATATCTTTTTCTTTTACGACCTTAAGAAATTTCGGGCCCATAAAGATACCCATAAACATTGCGTACAACATAGGCAGAAGAACGAGTTTCCCCGGTCCAACCTTGAATGTAACGATTCCGATTAACTCCGAAACTACAACCAGCGCCAACACGAGCAGGTGCAGTTTCACATTTTTCACAGCATCATTCATAACTCACTCCAATTAAGGCAAAATGCTTAATAAAATTAAACAATTTGCAAAACTTAAACTCCATCCGTCAAAATAACGGTTCCTCACCACACCATAAAACTGCCTTAAACGAAAAAACATAACTTCAACCAAAAGGAATTACGGACACGACATAATCATGTCCGAAACTCAGCCGAAATAAAAAATATATCCTAGATCAAAATACGCACCATTTTTTTAGGTCTTCCCACCTGAGCAGAAACCTCTGTTCCGTTAAGCTCCGCATAGCCGCTGTCTAAAAACTTTTTTAAAACACGCCGAGCGCTTCTTTCACCGATTCCAAGACAAGCCGCGAGGTCAGTGGAATCAAACGTATCCTTATGAGATTTAGTCATAAGTGCTTTAATTTTATCCAAGTAGCTCGGGCTGATACCTATCTCACTGGACATCTTAAGGAACTTTGAATCAACAATATGAGTCTTGTATTTAAGCTCATCCTGCTCACCGATAGGACCGCGAATATGCTGCCCTTCCACAATATAAAAACCGCCCTTGGGAAGTTTTATGGCATTATCTAAAGCTTTACGGGCTGACTTTTCAGCTTCAAAAGCCGTAGACCCGATACCTATGCCAGATGAAAAAATGATATTGCGATCCCTTCCCCATGCCAGCAAGCTCCTGAAATGATCCCTATGAAGCGGACTTTCAATTATACCGCGAGTAGAAAATATAACGTATTCTTCGGTGCCGAAATTAAAAAGACTGCCCTGAATAGCGCGTACATATTCAAGAAGTTCCAGATAAAATATCCCGCCGTTTTTCATATCATCATACTGATTAATAGAATTGCGGGTGATGGATTTAAGTTTGACGAGCTGAATAGCTATGCCGGCAGAACGTAGATTGCGGGAATTAATTTTATCAACAAGTTTTTCGAGAGAATCACGAATCTGAAGAGTGCTGGCATAAAGCCTGAAAACAGGCAGTCCCTTCTCTTTCAATTCCTTATAAATATACCCGAACCCGGTGACTATGGCATCAGTCTGTCCGTTTTCATAAAGCGCTATATGACGATCAAGATAATCCTGTTCGCCGTGATGAATTGCGAAAGGCATAGAATGGATATTTTCAAATTCAACACCGAACTCTTTGACAACCTCGGTAAGAATATCATCGCTGACAACATCAATGCTGACCTTGCCGGACTTTATTCCCCGACGGAGCATTTCGGAAAGAACACGCAGCAGACTATAGCCGCCGCGCGGAATATGCCTATAAGGACGGGTAACCTCTCCGCGGGCTTTTGCGGCTTCCTGAACGCCTATCCCCGTAAAAAGTATCCCTTTTGTTTCCCGCTGGCATTCTTCAAGAACTTCCCATGAATCGGCGACGCGCTCTCTGACATATGTAAGCAGAGTGATTTCAGGGCAGCAGCGACCGACAACTTCTTTGATAAGTTCAACTGAGTCGGAAGGGCCGATGCATCCTATTTTCATATGAGTCGCCTGCACTTTTAATCGTAATTTCGGTTATGTCACTAATGTGACCAAAATTTGGAGAATACTGCACTGTCAAAATTATTGTGTCAAGGGAGTTGGCGGGATTAAGCTGAAAGGATCATTTTACACTTCATTTTACTTGTTTTGCTTAATATTTTTATAACATATTAAGTTTATCGTAAATTATGCTTTGTTTTTTCATATATTCGTTAACGACAAGACAAACAATCACTTCATACCTGTTTCAATCTTAATCAAAAGAGCTTTAATATCCTCAGGTCTGGGAATATAGCCCCTTTGAAAGGCTGAGGCATGTATCCTTCCACGCATATGGTCACTTGCCCAGTGCTGTACCATCGGGTGAAAAAAATCAGGGTTATTCAATACTATCTGAGCCTTGGCTACGCCGTCATCTTTAACAGCCTGAATAGAATAATTCGTTTCGTGGATTTCATAATTATACAAAACATGTGGAATCAGTCGGAATTTTGCACCGGCCATAAGGCATTGCACCCAGTAATCCCAATCCTCATAAAGGCTATTATCCTTATATCTTATTCCGCTGTCCCAGAATTTACGCCGATACATCGCGGCGGGTGATATTGTATTTTGAGTCCTCAAATGAGCCTGATTGAATTTAGGAAGACGCACTTCCCGTGAGCCGTCCAAACGATTTTCCAAGTAATCTGTATATACGAGGTCTATTTCAGGATTATGGTCAAGAATTTCGATACATGAGGGGATAAAATCAGGATGGAGAATGTCGTCAGGATCAAGACAGATTAAATATTTACCTTTCGCGCGCTCGAGACCGAAATTACGGACAAAACCGGGTTTTCCAGTTCTAACCGGTGTCAAAATTTCAAATTTTTCACACTCAATCTTATCTGCCCATTTCTGCGCCTGCTCAATGGAATCATCGCTACTGCCGTCATCAACAAATAGAATTTCAACATCATCAAACGACATGGACTGCGCTATCAGAGAACTAAAGAACCTGTCTGCGAACCGTCCGTAATTATAATTCGGTATGATAATTGAGAGTAGCGTCATAGGTAGATCGTCCGGTACAGATACTAATATTGTTACTGCTGAATACGCGCGATTGACACCAGAGACTTACTTTCTAATAGACATTTTTGATTATCGCAATGAACAGAATAAAAAAACATTCTGCAAAAATAATCTCAAACAAGCTGACAACAAACTAATACCGATATTCCCCTATGTACAAACAAAAAAGCCGCCCGAAGGCGGCTTTTAGAATTCAATATTATAATTACTTAAAAAGGTTCAAATACTTTCCGTATCCCTTCTCTTCTAGTTCTTCCTTCGGGATAAATCTCAATGAAGCGGAGTTAATACAATAACGAAGTCCAGTTGGCTGTGGACCGTCCGGGAACACATGTCCCAAATGCGAATCAGCCACTTTTGAACGCACTTCTGTACGCTTTGTGAATAAGGTATTGTCTACCCGTTCAACTACATTTTCCTTTTCAAGAGGGCGCGTAAAACTAGGCCAGCCTGTGCCGGACTCGAATTTATCAGTTGAACTGAACAAAGGTTCTCCTGATACCACATCAACATAAATTCCAGATTTATGGTTATCCCAGTATTCATTGGTAAAAGCCGGTTCTGTTCCATCTTCGCGCGCAACCTTAAACTGAATAGGAGTAAGAGTCTTCTCAAGTTCATCATCACTTGGGCGTGTATAAATTTCATCTCCCCAATGGTCCTTGATAAAAGTATCACGCCCTGAAAGAAATCTATACCAATTGTAACGCACCGGATTCTTCTTATAGTAATCCTGATGATATTCTTCTGCTTCAAAAAAGGCGGTAAACGGGATCAACTTTGTTGCTACAGGATTCGCAAATCGTCCTGAACCCTCCAGCTCTACCAGCATCTTCCCAGCAACTTCCTTCTGATTTTCATCATGGTAGAAAATTGCTGAAGAGTACTGCTTTCCCCGATCATTAAAGGAACCTCCAGGGTCAGTCGGGTCATGATGTTTCAGGAATATATCCAGAATTTTCTCATAACTCACCTGCTGCGGATCAAAATAAATCTGAACAGCTTCAAGATGGCCCGTTGTACCGGAACTGACTTGTTCATAAGATGGATTTTTTACATCTCCTCCGGCGTATCCCGATATTACCTTTTCAACTCCCGCTACTTTTTCCAGATCAGATTCCACGCACCAAAAACATCCGCCGGCAACTGTCGCTATGACGAGCTCAGATTCATTATTCATTTTGGCCTCCACATCAATTACAGACCAGACAAAAAAGAAACATAGGATGGATATTACTAGAAAATAAATTCTGACGATGCTTAGTTTTTTAGTATCCATAACCCGCCCCTTATTAGTAAACATTCCTAACAAAGAAATAATGTGGTTACAGCGGATGTCAATGGAGAGATAAAAAAACTAAGATAAATTAACTTAATCCCCCTCAATCATGCTCTGACTAAAAAGAACGGTCTTATTACGACCTGTTTTTTTAGCTTCATAAAGAGCTTTGTCAGCCAGATTAATAACAACACTAATATCGCTGTTATCATCAGGGAAAAATGAAATACCGATAGACACGGTAATATTCTCATGAAGCGATGATCCAAAGTGCATTTCCACATTCTCAAAAGCCTGCCGTATACTCTCAGCCCGCTTCACAACAACATCTCGACTTACGCGGGACATTACCACCAGAAACTCTTCTCCACCCATACGGCAGAGAATATCTTCATCGCGCACATGACGGAGCAGAATTTCTGAGACTCGCTTCAACACATCATCTCCGGCCTCATGACCATAGGTGTCGTTAAAGCGCTTAAAGAAATCGATATCAATCATAACTATGGCTAAATGTTCATTACGGCGTACAACCCTCGAGACTTCCCGGTCCAGACTTTCAAGCATATAACGCCTGTTATGAAGGCCGGTGAGGGAATCGCGCACGGACTGCTCCCGCAGATTCTCGCGTAGCTGAATATTGGATAAAGCCAATGAAAAATGTTCAGCAATAGTCACAACTAAACGTTGCCGCTGTCTCACGGTGCAATCCTTCATTTTATCATCAGCTAAACATTCACCCTGATTACAAACAACAAGCATCAATCCTATCAATTCTTCTTGATAACGCATTGGAACGCAAAGATAACAAGTTTCAACCGCACCAATAAAATGATCGCAATGAAGTCCATGTTCTTCCCGGTTTACATAATGAAATTTAGCCATACGAATCCCCCAGCACTCATCCGGTCGGAAAGCCTCTTTAAAAAGATCTTGCCTGCCTCCCCAGTTAGTCTTGAGGATCAAGGAATTTCTATCCTCACTAAGAAGGTAAAGAGCTCCCACATCAGTGGGAAATAATCGATTTGCATAATCCCGGATAATAAGCAGTGCTTCATCAGAAGAACTACAACGTTGCAGGTAGTCGCTGAACTCATTTAAGGTCGAAATTTCTTTATTTATTTTTTCTTGATCCTTAACCTGACTGGCTATTTTCATCGTACGATTCTGAACAGTTCTTTCCAGATTGGTGTTTACTTCAGCAAGTTCCTCTTCAACAACCTTTCTCTTGTGAATCTCACTGACAAGACGCAGGTTGAATCTGATCAGGCGCACTCCTAAAAATAATACCATCAAGATAAGTAAAGATGAAATACACAGAACCAAATAAATAGTCCTTGTTGTTTTACCTAATCGGTTAAGAACCGTATTCTGAATATCGAGAACTTGATTATTGATAGCAAGCAAAGCATTCTTAAGGTTGCCGCTGATTCCTTCTGAATTATTGAGGCCAACCTCTTTTATATGCTCTACCAGTATACTGAAATCAGATTTATATTGCTTAATCTGAGCCAGAATTTCACCTTTAATTTGCAAATCAAGACCACTTCTCTGTACAGATTCTTTTAAAATATCATAATTTTCATTGAACTTATCAACAAACAACATCTCTTTATGAATAATAAATTTATTTTCATTGCTCCGGCAGGAAAGCAACACGGAAAGCAAATAATATTCCTTAAGACTCTCAAGAGTTTCTTCCGCCGAAACAATGTCTCGATATAACGCCCCGCGTTCTCCACTCTCATCTGTCAAACCGATAACTATATACTTTTCTTTGTAAGCAACAAAAAGATCGCGATATTCCCGGATCTTGTTTTCCGCAGATTCAATTTCGCCTTTAGTGAGCACATCGCTTTCCCCGGAAAGAAGCTCCAAATTATGAACAAGGTCTTCATAACTACGCATAAAACCCTGCACGTGATCAATCTTCTTGGTATGCACAAAGGCATCCTGATAAGCCTGACAACGCACTGCGGCATTACTGATCTGGGAACTGTAGAATTGAGCTTTTGCGTAGGATGCGTTTAGATAAACGGCTAGAAAGAGAGCTCCGAGCAGTGCTATTGCCATGATCGAAGCAAACACAACAAGAACAACATTTTTATTAATATTTTTCATATAATGTTAAATCATTAAAATTTTGAAGTTCAGCGAACATGATGGTCAGCATTTCGCATTAGAATACTTTCTGTTAATATTAACATATAATATTTAAAAAAACTTAACTAATTATGCAGAAATCAAAGAACTCAATCATCATCGCGATTCCGGACATCATTTCTCCATAAAACAAGGGGCGCACAACAACCAAGCCCTTCAAAAAGTTGACGACGGGCATCGTCTCCCTCAACAGGGTCCCCCATAAGAAGACAGATATAGCGATTTAGATTTTCATCCCAGAAAAGATCAGGACAACGGGCCATATAGCCATATTTCCTGTGTGAAACTTCACATGGATCTGAGAGACAGCACCATCCGCAACCGACGCATGGTTTAGTAGACACGGTAAGCACCGCCCTGGCAGGCAATGCTTAACATATACTCTCCTGAGACAATTGCAGCCCCGGAGTATAAGTGGATATTCAAAATAGACCTTTGAAAAAAGGTGGGGCAGTATCACGGGTCGCTAAAATTGCTTATGATGCGAGTATAAATAGGAATTAATCATACTGTAAAGTATAAGCCTGATAAGACTGAATATGGCTACTCCTTTCCAATTCTGCGGATGGTTTTAAATTCTCCCTCAGACACAGGCATAACTGAAAGTCTTGAACCTTTTTTAAGAAGTTCCATCCCCTCAAGGCCGCTGACAGTTCGTAAAAATTTAAGAGGTAAAGGATTGGTAAACTTTTCCACAAATTTGATATCCACCATAAACCAACGTGGATTTTCCTCAGAAGATTTAGGATCGAAATGTGGATCATCAATGTTCCATGCCGTATGGTCAGGATAGCTTTCTCGAACCACTTCAGCAATTCCGACAACAGAAGGATTCGTAATACTATGATAAAAAAGAACCTTGTCACCCAGTTCCATATCATCCCGCATAAAATTGCGGGCTTGATAATTACGAACTCCGTCCCATGAAGTTATCTGATCTTCGGCAGCAGCCAGATCATCAATAGAGAAGCATCCCGGTTCAGATTTCATAAGCCAGTATTTAGTCATTAACATTCTCCTTTATTTTCAGACAGACCATGAACAAAAACTGACGTTCAATCTCTAATTTACCACAAAATTGAAATACTTATCAGGATAAGGTTCGTTGTCCAGAGTAAAATGCCACCATTCTTCTTTGAGTGGTTTAAAACCGTGGTTTATCATTAATTGGCGTAATAAAGCCCTATTAGCCCTAATCTGCGGATTAATACTATCATTCTCAGGCCAAGAGGCAGGACCAAAAAAATCAAATGTGGTTCCCATATCAAGCTCAGATCCGGTACTTTTATCTGCAATCGTCAAGTCAACAGTTGACCCTCGTGAATGACTGGACTTTTCGGCAATATAACCATCGCGAAATAGATTCTTCTTATCTACCGAGGGATAGAAAATAGATTTCATGCGGGTATCGGATACATTCCGCCCCCAGCGCACAAAGTGGTCCACCGCTCGCTGAGGACGATAACCATCAAAAATTTTGAGAATTAAACCGAAAGGAACCAGTTCAGCTTGAACTTCGGCTAAAGCTTTTGCTGCACGAACAGTCAAAACAATACGAGGAGATAAATAACCGTCAACCTGCTCACCTAAAAAATTATTTTCTGTAAAATAGCGGGCATCATACATAGCTTCAGGTATCATTTCGTCAACATAACAAAAACCTTCGGGAAGTTGCCCGGCCAAAACTGAACCGGATACCACCCCCACCAAAAGTACGGAAATAAAAATAAAAGCCAAAGATTCGATAAAGATGTTAACAACTTTCATATTGGTGAACCTCTTTCCTTTTTACGTCGCCAAACAGATTGTAGCGCAGAATTGTATACTGGTGTATTAAGTAAATATAAAGCCTTTCCGTGTAGCGCAAAAAAACTAAACAGTGGAATTCAATGACTGACGATTTAAACACCAATGAAAGAATTCATCAACTTGAAGCAGCTCTTGCTCAAAGTGAAAATCATTTCCGTCTACTTTTTGACACAATTGAAGATGCTGTTTTTATGTTTGAAATTCTTCCGAACGGCACGAGGGGACTCATTCGCGATGTAAATGAAGCCGCATGCAATCGTTTGGGATATACCAGAGATGAATTTCTGAAAATAACTGTTGAAGAGTTCAGTGTCACGGAGACAAACCAACCCAGTCCAAGTTTATTTGAAAATTTTGCTCAAGAACAAAAAAAACTGTTCGAATTAATTCATATTGCTAAAGACGGAAGAAAAATACCTGTTGAAATCAGCGCCAGAAGATTTGACTATGAAGGAACCCCCATGGTCCTCTCCATTGTGAGGGATATTTCAGTTAGAAAAGAGATTGAACAATCACAAAAATCATACTTGAAGCAACTTGAGTCAGAAGTTGCGGAAAGAACCGGAGAACTCGAGCGGATTAATGAGCAACTAAAAAAACAAGTGAAAGAACTTGAACACTCCCGTCACATCCAGACAGTTTTATATGAAATAATCAGTCATGCTCAGTACTCCGACAATCTAAATGAACTCTTGCAATCGATACACAAGATAATGATAAAGGAGCTTCACGCAGACAATTTTTTTGTAGCCTTAATTGATAATGATCAGGATTCTCTTAAATTTGAATACTGTGTTGATAAAACGACTCCGCACTGCTCCACCATTGAAAACATCAGTCGTCTGGGAGGCAAAAGGTTAAGTCTCTTACCAATTAGACGTAGTGAAACTGTTCATATGTCCAAAACACAAATTATGCGATTAATAAATAAAGGCATAATTGAAGTTTGCGGAGTTATACCGGAAGTATGGCTTGGTGTTCCTTTGCGTATCCGGGGTATTCCTATCGGAGTTTTGGTTATTCAGGATTATGATATGCCAAGTACTTATTCCAACGAAGATTTACAACTTTTTGCGGCCTGCTCTGACCAGATTGCCCTAGCAATTGAACGCAAGAATCATGCTGATTTATCTAAATCAGCACGCGATATTTTCCAGAACATTCCCTCTGGACTTTTCATCTATCAATATACAAAACCTGATTCGCTGAAACTGTTAGATGCAAATCCAGCAGCGGAAAACATTACCGGAATTACGTTAAAAGACTGGATCGGGCGTGAATTCTTAGACATCTGGCCCGGTTTTGACGCACAGCAAATTTTTAATAATTTCCTTTCCCCCTTAAAAACCGGCAAAGATTTTATCTCCAATGAAGTTCTCTATAAAGATAACAGGCTATCCGGAGCATATCGAGTACGCACCTTCCTACTCCAGAACGACAAGCTTGGTATTGCGTTTGAAGACACTACTGAACAAAAACGTGCTGAACTTACAATTCGTGAAAGTGAAGAACATTATCGAGCTTTCTTCGAAGATAACCACTCTGTCATGTATATTCTGGATACTGCTGACGGTAAAATTCTCGACACCAACAAGGCCGCCGAAGCTTATTACGGATACTCCCGCGAAGAACTTCTTACAATGAAGATTTCCGACATAAACAGCTTATCGGAAAGACAAGTTAAGAAGATTGTCAAAAAAGTAACAAAGAAAACGATCTCGAATATAATAGGAAGACATAGACTGGCTAACGGTGAATACCGAAACGTTGAAATTTTTTCCGGACCTTTTGAAGTCAGAGGTAAAACCAGATTAATCTCGATTATTCATGATATTACCGAAAGATTGAAAAATGAGGCTGAACTTTCAGAAGCAAAAGAAGCTGCTGAATCAGCCAACAAGGCGAAAGATGAATTTCTTGCAAACATAAGCCATGAAATAAGAACCCCACTCAATGGAGTCATGGGAATGTTGCAACTGCTACAGATTGCGCACCTAAATACAGAAGAGCAATCCTGTGTCGATACAGCCCTTCAATCTTCCAGAAACCTGCTCAGAGTATTGAACGATGTTCTTGATTTCACAAAAATTGAAGCTGGCAAAATGGATCTTTACGAAGAACCTTTCGAGCTGAAAGAACTTATCAAACAGTGTCTCGATTTATTTAAAATTCAAGCGGAAGAAAAAGAACTGCAGTTAATATCCAACATCGATTCGAGCACACAGAATTACTATGTAGGAGACGAAGGCAGAATCCGACAGATTTTATTTAATCTGGTAGGAAATTCAATAAAATTCACGGAATCAGGTTCAATAACAATAAGTGTTTTTTCACTTCCACACCCAACCCCCGGCAAGCATCGGCTATTTTTCTCAATTGAAGATACCGGGGTTGGAATACCAGACGACAAAATCGAACACATTTTTGATTCCTTCACACAAGTGGACGGCTCACTATCCAGGAAATATCAGGGGGCAGGTTTAGGGCTCTCCATAGTTAAAAGGTTGGTAAACCTGATAGGTGGTAACATTTCGCTTCAAAGCGAGGTAGGAGTGGGAACCACAATACTTTTCTGCGTGTATGTCGAAAAGCACGACCCTCCTGTTTCTTTACAAGCGGAAGTCACTAAAGAAATAGGTAAAAAAACTCCCTTGCAAATTCTTCTGGTTGAAGATGAAAAGGTTAACAGACTCATGGCTCTGAGATTTCTTGAAAAAATGGGGCACAATGTAGTTTGCGCCGAAAATGGAGAAATGTGCCTTGAAGAACTTCGCAAACAAACATTCGATGCAATTTTAATGGACATCCAGATGCCGGTAATGAACGGGCTTGAAGCCACTCATCTAATCAGAACATCTGAAGAATTTAATATGCATCGTTCCGTCCCGATAATAGCCCTGACAGCACATGCAACAAATAATGATAGAAATATCGCAATACAAACTGGAATGAATGAATATATAAGTAAACCTTTTGAATGGGAACTACTCAAAAAAACACTATATGAAGTCACAAGCTAGATTAGGAGAATCCGCTTTTCTTGACATATTCTCATCCTTAGACAACTAATTGCCGTGAAGTAAAATTAAGAATCATTGTCATATGTTGCTGTCGATAGTTTTAGTTAAGATCTTTATTTCAAATAATCATTTTCAAAAAGAGTTTAGAGTCGCATCATTTTTGACGTTTAGCATTCTGCTGAAAGCTGTTAAACTATTCTAAATATGCCCCTTTCATTATACTAAATATTTATAACGAGTTTCATTAATGCATGTACTTGTCACCGGCGCAACTGGACTTATCGGCTCCAACTTAATCCCTATCTTACTAGAACAGGGTTATAAGGTAAGTGTTCTCGTCCGCGATCCAGAAAAAGCAAAGCTATGTCTAAGCACCGGCATAAAAATATGCCCCGGACATTTAAATGATGAAAAAGCAATTGAAAAAGCGCTGAAAGGGTGCCGATTTCTTTTCCACCTCGCCGCAGACTATCGACTATGGGTCCCTGACCCGCAAGCAATGTACCTCACCAACGTGGACGGCACTCGCCTGCTCATGACAAAAGCTCTCGAAGCTGGAATTGAAAGAATTGTATATACCTCAAGTGTCTGCACGTTAGGCTACCACACAGATGGAAGACCCGCGAATGAAGACTTGAAATCCAGCTTAGAAAGCATGATCAGTCCTTATAAAAAATCAAAATTTTTAGCGGAAAAAGCCGTATCAAGAATGGTTAAGGAAAATGGTCTTCCTGCTGTTATTGTTAATCCGTCCACCCCGGTCGGCCCCGGAGACTCCCGTCCGACTCCCACAGGCGCCATGATACTTAACACCGCCCGAGACGGTGGAAGATTCTACGCTGAAACAGGGCTTAACATTGCCCACGTTGAAGATGTTGCCCGCGGTCATCTGCTGGCACTGGAAAAAGGAACTATCGGCCGCAGATACATTCTCGGCGGCGACAATCTATATTTGAAAGAACTTTTCGCTATGACCGCTAAAGCAGCCGGTAAACCCGGCCCCATGTGCAAGGTTCCCACTGCGGCCCTCTACCCCATTGCCATTATCAGTGAAATTCTTGCCCGCTTAAACCTGATAGATGAGCCTGTGGCCACCACGGACAGCATCCGTATGGCCAGCAAAATAATGTTTTATAGTTCTAAAAGAGCAGAAACAGAGCTTGGATATACTCACCGCCCGGCAATTCAAGCTGTTGAAGATGCCATCAAATGGTTCAGGGAAAACGGGATGCTTGTTTAAAAAACAAACTACCCAAGCATACGCCTGATTTCGTCAATTATTGATTTGGAGTCCATAAGGGGCTTAAGAAAAATTGTATTTGAAACATTTAATGCTGCCCCCTGCTCAGAAGTCATCTGGTACTCTGGAGATCCCGTGTACACGATGTATTTCAATTTCGGCCACAGCTTTATGGCCGCATCAATAAACTCAGTTCCATCCATACCCGGAAGACGCAAGTCAACAATAGCTAAATCAATTTGAACAGTATCAAGCACCCGAAAAGCAACTTCGGCGCTTTCAGCCTGATAAACAGTTAACCCCTCATCTTCCAAAGCAATCGCCATACTTTCTCTGACATGAGTATCATCATCAAGAACTAATATTGTATATGACATTTTGCTTCTCCTTAGCTATAAGAACACTCCCTTTATCTCCACACTTAAGTTTTATCATTAAAATATAAAATATTATACGGCTTGAGCCTTATCATTTAAAAAAACATCTGCAGCTTCAAGACTGGGCACAATATTTAAAATACGGTCCATCTTTACTGCACGAAAGACCTTCTGGATATGTTCGTTTCTATTAACAAATATGACACTGCCCCTCTTACGCCGAGCCGTCTTATGCGCCTTGAAAAATACGGCAAGACACGAAACATCTATAAACAAAGCCTTATTAAGGTCAACGATGGTTCTGCCATCCCATTCCTCGGACAATTCATATAAACGAGGCTTCAGATGCTTTACAGTTTGCGTATTATACACCCCATGGAGAGAAAGAACCGTCGAATCACCTCGAATTTCTTCTGATAAATCAAACGGCAAAGAAGCAGTGCGACCCTCCCCAGAGTCGAACTTATGTCCTGTGTCAATAATCTGATCAGACAAATTATCCGAAAAGACTCGATTATTCAGTAAATTAATACTGTTTGTTGTGTGCTTGTTTGTCATTAAACAAGTAATGCATTTTATATTCCAGAATTGAGTACAATAAAGCACACCAAAGTATTAAAAATGGAAAAATGAGCTAAGGGATTCAATACAGACTATACAGAGCTCATCAACATGAGCTAATATATTTAAATCATCATGCTACACATGATAAAAAACAGATACGGAGGTTCAAAATGATTATTCTAACCGCAGCCCTTCAGGCAAAAAAAGGCAAAGAAACAGAAGTTGAACAAATACTCGTTCATATGGTGTCAGAAACGGCACAGGAAAAAGGAGCATTAGAATACAGACTGCATAAATCAAAAAATAACGACGGCAGCTTTTTATTTTATGAAAAATACTCGGGACAAACAGCGTTTGAAAATCATGTCGCATCTGCTCACTACAAGCAGCTAGGCGAACAGCTCGGTGGTTTACTGGCGAAAGAACCCATCATAGATTTTTATGATTTTATTACTGGAATTACTGAATAAAAAAATACAGACAGCCTCAAAACAGAACTTCTGCCTAAAGTTGTTATATGAAAAAAAAATATATAATTCTAAGTCTTATGCTTTTGTCTGCACACCCTATCTCCGGCACGGTTGCCACTGAAACGGCCCATGCCGGGTTTCTTCCGTATGGCAGAATGTATAAAGCTGCAAAAGATGATCGTGCTTACACAACACAAGCTAGAGATGTTAGACTTCAGTTACAGCTTCATAAAGCCGTGCTGAAGGAAGCTCCCTCAAACGTCATAAATGTAAGCTCTTATGTTTATCTCGAACACGGATTCCTTGTGGGTGAGGTGGACAGTGAAAACCAGAGTAAAGCGCTGGTAAAAGCCGCCGGAAAACTGACAGGACTAAACGGTGTCAGCTACTATCTTCCCTTAAGGAAAACAGAGAATAAACCGGAAACATCCTCTGCACTTGAATTAAAACTGAAAAGTATGCTGGAGCCTGATTATCCTTCATCAAAACTTACGATTAAAGTAGTTCAGGATGTCGTTGTCGTCCTTGGAGTTTTAACTCATGAGGAAAAGAAAAAAGCACTGAATTCTCTTAAAGATTTAGCCGGTGTTGATAAAATAATAAACTTCATCCAAACTCCCTCCCCCCAAGAAGTAAAGCGAAGCCGCCCAAGACCTTTGCGCAACCTTTTTAATTAAAAGCTAAACTTCACAGCAACAAAAAAAAGGGAGCATTTGCTCCCTTTTTTATCTAAATCTATCTTTAAAGCTAAATCTAACTTTCTTTCTCTTCCGTATACAAATGCACATCTGTCTGCGGATAGGGGATTGAGATACCGGCTTTATCAAAAGTAATCTTTATACCTTCCAGCAAGTCCCATCGAACTGCCCAATAATCTGAAGTTCTTACCCACGGACGTACAAGCAGGTCCACGCTTGAACTGCCAAGGTCACCTACCACAATTGCAGGCTTTGGATCTTTGAGAAGTCGCTTATCACCAGCAAGAATTTCTGCAAGAATTGCTTTTGCTTTTGGAATATCGTCCTCATATCCGATGCCGATTACGAGATCGATACGCCTTGTCTTATTTGCGGTGGTATTAACAATTACCGCATTAAGAATTGAAGAATTAGGAACCACTACTTTCTGATTATCCGGAGTGGATAATTCTGTATAGAAGGCGGAAAGAGTCTGCACTGTCCCGGAAGTTCCGGCTATTGTAACGTAATCTCCCTTTTTAAAAAGACGCAGTACAATAAGCATAACCCCGGCGGCAAAATTTGACAGAGTATCCTTGAGAGCCAAGCCGACGGCAAGACCTGCGGCACCGAGTACAGCAAGAAAGGAAGTAATGTTAATTCCAGCCTGCCCGAGTGCCGCAACGACAAACGCCGCAAGCATTATGTAGTAAACAATATTCTGTATAAACGAGGTTAGAATATCATCAACCTTCGCTTTAAGCATAACCCGTTTAATCAAATTTGAAATCTGCCTTGAAGCAATTCTTCCTACAAAAAGGACTAAAAGAGCGACGATAAGCCTTACCCCGTAAAGGCTGACAAATCCAATGCCCTGCTCAAACAAATCTCTCAAAAAATCAGGATGTAAAAATCCCAACTGTGCATCCAGAGACGTATCTACCAACATTTTACCAACAATTCCGTCAGTCGCGTTCATATTTTTTCTTTTATTTTAAATTGTTAATTAATTTGTCAAAACTAGTTCATATAGAATAATTTCTAACATACATAATTCTGGTTTTCTTTAAAATATTTCAATTATAAATTTCCTCAATACAGCTATAAACGACCACACAATTATTCTCGAATAATTCTAACATGAAAGTGACAAAACCAACTTGATCAGTATATAAGATAAGTATCAAGAGAGGAACTACATGCTTGAACAAAAACGGCGTATTATATTACTGGCCATGATTATGGTCTTTCTTGTCGGTGCTGTCTCCATAATCAGCACATGGCTACTGTACCAAACTTCACTTAATGAACAAAAGGCCCGATTAAGTGAATTAGTCGAAAGTCAAGCCAGCCTTACTCGCGAATTAAGCTTTATAAGCACAGAGCTTAACTTAGCAAAAGATACAAATAATAATATGGAAACTTTTCTTTCCCATTTAGCACACGCACACAAAAGATTCAAAATTGGGAGCAGCAGTGGCGAGTTCACTGTAGGATTAAGATCTGACAAGAATGTCCAATTCCTTATTTTAAATGGTGAAAAAATTACAGCAGACCAAAAATTTGCTTTTATTCCGTTTGGAAGTTCACACGCCATCCCCATGCAGCTAGCCCTATCAGGAAAATCAGGCACACTAATCACTCTCGACTACAAAGGGCACGAAGTCCTAGCAGGATACACATCACTCGTTCTTGAAGGTCAACTTATCGGCCTTGTCGCTAAAATTGACATAAAAGAAATAAAAAATCCTTTTTTTAAAGCTAACTTTACAATATTTACTTCAGGAATTCTACTTACCCTTTTCGGACTATTCTTTTTCTTTAAGCTTAGTGAACCTATTCTTCATGACATCAAAAATAGTGAAAAAAATTATCGTAATCTGGTTGAAGGAGCCCACAGTCTTATTCTCAGCATTGACCAAAAAGGAATTATTAGTTTTGCCAATAGTTTCTCCAAAAAAATTTTTGAATCCAATGAACAAAAAATAGTTGGCCTTACTGCAGTGCAGGTGCTGACCGGACAATCCACTGATCAAAACAGTTCTGCCCCGCTTCGTGCTATTTTAACATTCTTCGGAGAGGGAGAAGGTCCCCACGAGAAACCCATTTCTATTAATAACGCCAGTACCACATGGATTTCCTGGAGAGTCAGAAAAATAGTAGATTCAAAAGGAGAAGTTGAAGAACTGCTTTGCATCGGTAATGATACAACTGCAAACCATATCGCAAGAGAGAATTTACTGGAAAGTGAGTCCCGACATAGAATTATATTCGAAAATTCACCTTTAGGCATGATCCGGCTTAATCAGGAAGGAATTATCCTTGATTGTAACAACCAATTAATCAAAATACTAGGATCAACGCGAGAAAAAATAATCGGCTACAATGCAGTCCAAGACAGCCCTCTCAAAATGCAAAAGACTATAAAAATAGCTCTCAATGGGAAATCAAGCATCTATGAAGATCTTTTTACTTCATCAACCGGAAACAAAACCAGCTATATCAGAGCAATCTTTAATCCTGTATCGCCCGGTAAATCATCCACCGAAGTAATCGGCACACTCGAAGATATCTCTGAACGCATGAAAGTTGAAAAAAAACTTGCTGAAAGTGAAGAGAGATTCAAAGGAATAGCAATAGCTTCTCCGGTTGGCATCATCATCACAGATATTGAAGGGCAGTTGCTTTACGCCAATGAGAGAATGAACGAACTTACCGGAATGAGCTATACAGATCAGACAGGATATGCATGGATGAACAGTGTCCAGCAAGAAGACAAATCAAATATAAAAACAAATTGGTACGGAGCTGACTTCATAGCTAAAAACCGTATAGAATTCCGCCTTATTCACCAGAAGGGACATACCTTATGGATTTTGGGACAAATCGTAGAGCTGAAAAACAGTGATGACCAAATGATCGGATACGTTGTTACAATGACTGATATAACTCAAATTAAAACGGCAGAACAGGAACATAAAAGACTCTCGGCTGCTGTTGATCAGGCTGCGGAAGCAATTATGATAACCAGCATCGAGGGGATAATAACTTATGTAAATCCGGCTTTCCAAGAAATTTCAGGCTATTCACCTCAAGAAGCAATAGGCCAAAATCCCCGTTTTCTTAAAAGTGGAGAGCAAGATATACTTTTCTACGACAACATGTGGGATACAATTTTAGGCGGGAAAAGATGGAAGGGAAGAGTAGTTAATATTAGAAAAGATGGAAAACATTATACACAAGACGCCACCATCGGACCGGTCCGGGATGAGTCCGGTAAAATCATAAATTTTGTATGTGTCGCACGTGATATCAGCCAACAATTAATAGTTGAAGCTCAACTAAGGCAAGCTCAAAAACTAGAGTCTATCGGAGAACTGGCGGCCGGAATAGCTCATGAAATAAACACTCCGACACAATATGTCAGTACCAATACTCAATTTATGGTAGAATCCTTCGCAACACTGCTAGGAATGATCAAGAATAGCCAAAACCTAATCAAAGCTATCCGGTCAGATAGCACACACAATGAGTTAGTAGATATGGCCGAAACGGTTCTTGATGAAGAGGAGCTTGCATACTTAGAAGAAGACGTCCCTAAAGCTATTGCCGAATCTGTAACCGGACTGAAACGGATCTCTGAAATAGTCCAGTCAGTCAAACAACTGGCTCATCCCGGAGAAGTACAAAAAGGACTCCATCATCTAAACGAAATAGTTCGCAACGCTGTTACTGTTTCTTCAAATGAATGGAAATATATTTCAGAGGTAGAATTGAATCTCGACGATAATTTACCTGAAATTTATTGTCTAAAGGGTGAAATAGGACAGGTGGTACTAAACCTTATTATCAACGGAGCACATGCTATTGAATCTAAAATAGGCACAGACTCCGAGGAAAAGGGGTGCATAACCATAACTACTTACAAAGAAAATGAATGGGCGGTTCTGGAGGTTTCCGACACAGGGACAGGTATGCCCCAAAATATTGTCGACCGGGCTTTCGATCCGTTCTTCACAACTAAAGAAGTAGGCAAAGGAACCGGACAAGGTTTAGCTATTACCCATAATGTCGTTGTGAATATGCACAATGGTTTTATTAATGTAGACACAGAAGAAGGCAAAGGGACAACATTTACAGTTAAGTTGCCTTTAAAGTAGACTGAATTACCAAGTGCTCAGAATGGCAGATCTTTGAAAATAAGACCTTCTTTGAGCAGAGCAATGCCGGCTTCGACGCAGTCACTGTCGAGCTTGATCCCTTTATCTTCCTCCAGAAGCCTTATACAATCCTTCTTACCCGAGGCTTGACGATATGGGCGTGTAGTCAGGATAGCGTCGATAGAGTCAGCTACCGCGATTATTTTTGATTCCAACAAAATTTCGTTCTCTTTTAATCCGTTAGGATACCCTGAACCATCTATCCGTTCATGATGCTCAAGCACAATTCGTTGAATCGGCCAATCAGTTTCCAGTGTTGCGAATATTTCCGCCCCAACCAGTGAATGAGTTTTAATAATGGCAAATTCGGCCTTGCTTAACTTTTCAGGCTTATTAAGCACGCCTGACGGAACAGTTATTTTACCGATATCATGAACCAGAGCAGCAAGATGCAGCCCTTGTATGACATCCGGATTTAAACCGAGTCTGGTTGCGATAAGCGCTGAAATCTCAGCTGTCCGGCCCATATGCCCCGCAGTGTAGGGATCACGAAATTCAACCAACCGGGTAAAGGCGCGCAAAGTCCCTTCCAAAGCATCTTTCATACGTCTGACTACAGCCAACTCCCTAGAGGATTGAATCATTTTGAACTGATTAATCCCTGAAATTATAGCTTTGATTAAATCATCAGGATGACACGGTTTAGTCAAAAAACGAAAAATATCACCCTGATTCACTGCGCTCATTGCAATATTAAGATCAGCATATCCGGTCAAAACCATTCTGACAGTATCGGGATACAGTTCACGCACTCTGGATAAAAATTTTATTCCATCCATTACAGGCATTTTTATATCGGAGACAACAACCGTAAAAGGGGGAGAAGAATCTAACAATTCAAGAGCAACTTTGCCACCAAGAGCTGTACTGACTGCGAATGTCGACCGAAAACTCCTGCGGTAACTTTCGAGGATATTCGGTTCATCATCTACAAAAAGAATGCGTTCTTTTGTGTAGTTTATATCTTTTGGCATAACAATCCCCTACTCCGAAACAAGAACTAAAAGCGGAAGTTTTATTCCTATTTTCTCATCGAACATATGAATGCGATCAATTTTATCTTTATCTAACTCCAAACTCTTCCTAAGCAGCATAGCTCCATGCTTGGATGTGACATCCTCATACAAAATCATACCTGAATATAAATGTTTAAGACCAACTTCTTTGATAATATACCGAGCCTCTACACCGAGCATTCCCTCTAAATAATAAAGCAACTCAGGGTCATAGACTTCAGCAACTTTTTCAAGTTTGGCAAATGCTTTTTTGGGATTTTCAAAGTGCTGCAAATGCAGGTCATAATCCAAAGCGACCCTGAGAATTCGCCCACCGAGAGGAATCTTTTCCCCTTTCACCGCATCACGCGGAGTTCCTGATCCGTCAAACCCTTTCAGTTGATACGCTATCATTTCAGCAAGAGCTTCAAGACGAGGTAACTTGGACACAAGACTTTTAGCTATAACCGGATGCATCTCAAATATCTGGAGCTGTTCAGGATTAAGTTCTTTGCCTTCGAGCAACACATCAAGGGTTCCGGGAGGAAGGATGAGCGTCCCCAACTGCGAAAGCATGGTAGCCATATCATATCGCCACAGATCTTTTACACCTTTCTTTTTTGCAAGATAACGAACATAACGACGCACTCTGTTTATACGTGCTCCGGCTTCCGGCTTTACCAATGAAGTAATTTCACCGAGCAACTCAACACTGCCTTTGAGTGTTTTTTCAAGTAAAATACGTTTGCCGGTTACCAAGTCATATTGATTGACTGCCTCTTTGAGGTTTTCAAGCAAAACTTCCTTTTCACACGGCTTTGTTAAAAAACGGAACACATGACCATCGTTCACAGCACGTATTGCATTATCAAGGTCAGCATAACCGGTAAGCATAATTCTTGTTGTTTCAGAGCTGCGTTTTCTTACTTCCCGTAAAAATTCTATGCCGTTCATTTTAGGCATACGATAGTCAGAAACAACGGCAGCAAATGGATTTTTATTATTCAAAGAAAGCAGTGCTATGGTCGGATCTTCTTCCGTTTCCACATCATAAATCCCGCGAAGCTGTCTTTTCAACGCGGAAAGGACATTCGGTTCATCATCAACCAATAAAATTCTAGACTTCATTTATGCTCCTTAACTTCTCAATTGTGTGAGCATATCTGCATCCAGAACCTGAAATTCATCCATACCTTCCCAATGATCGTTAATGTAATTGATCCATTTTTCAAGTGGTAAACCATGCTGTCCATCAGAAAATATATTTCTATCCAGCTTAATCCTGACATAGTCAGGATTAATAATAACACACTGATGATCGATAGCATCGGCGATTCTCAACAACATTGAGACACTCATATCAAAACCCTCATATTGATGGTGAGTCCCAATCGCATGAACAATATCACCCGGCATTCCCCATAACCCCATAAGATATGCACCGATATGGGCATGAGTTGTACCAAGTACTTCCATTTCACAGTCACATATCGGCAAATGAATTTCAGCAACTTTTTTTATAACCTTTCCATATTGAGCAGGAAAAGAATTTGCCAAAACAAGTTTACCTATATCATGCAGAAGACCTGCCATCCGCGCCTGCACTGCCAATGTCTTGTCAATTTTTTCGCACTCACAGATAAGCCTTACAATATTAGACACACGAAAACTATGCTCCCATAACAAGTTCAACGAAAAATTAGGGAGTTTTTTTTGATCATACATAGAAAACAAATGAGTGGATAAAATTAGAGCTTTGACACTTTCCAGACCAAGCATTGTTATAGTCTGCAATATAGAATCTATCTGCGTAGGAAGACCAAAATAAGGTGAATTAACAAGTTTAAGAATCTTTGCAACCAAACCGACATCCATCGAAATATATTCAGCGACTTTTTTAATGGACGGATCAGCGTTTTTTAGTTCTCTTTCAATGGATTCGAACACGTTCGGAGTAACCGGTAAAGACTCTATTTCAGCCACTAACTTTTGCATTTCAGGATCAATCAATATTTCGCGGGATTTAATTGCTCCCTCAATTTTATCTATCAGTTCCTCCGCCTTACACGGTTTTGATATATATTGATGAACAGCCCTTATACTTTGATAACTTCATTCAAGCCAACCTGTCCGGAAAGAGCCATTCTGATAATGCCAGGATACTTATCTTTAACTTTATTCAGAAGTTCAGCTCCATCCATTCCCGGCATCTTGATATCGGAAACAACAATATCAAATCTCGAACCTTCTAACAAAGCAAGAGCGGCAAGTCCTGAATCAGTAAACTCCATTGTCCACTCGTTACGTTTAGTACGAAGCATACGCTTCAACGCAGCTAGAACATTGGGTTCGTCATCCACAAACAGCACGCGGATATTATGAATTGTCATTTTCTTTATCTTCCTCAAGTGGCAATTTAATTATACATTTGGTTCCAACGCCCAGCTTGCTGCTAAATTCTATTATTCCACCATGTTTTTCATTAATTATTGAGTAGCATAACGTTAAACCCTGTCCTGTGCCAAGCCCGACGTCTTTGGTTGTAAAAAACGGATCAAAAATTTTCGGTAATATTTCTTCCGGGATTCCCTCTCCGGTATCTTCTATCTCAACAACAACCCATGGCGGATCAAGGCGCGTTCGAATGAGGATCGTTCCCTTTTCGCCATTTCCACTCACTTTTGCACTGATAGAATGAGCCGCATTAATCACAATATTTAAAAAAGCCTGATTAAGGTCATTAATAAAACAGGGAATCAATGGAAGATCAGGTTTCAACTCAAAAACAACATCAGCACTATATTTCCATTCATTTCTACAAACCGTAACGGTATTATCAAGAGCTAAATTAATATCACCCATCTGCCTGAATTCCAATCCGGGATGAGAAAATCTTTTCATAGCGTGCACAATCCTGGTTATACGCTCAACACCATCCTGCGATTGAGCAAGAGCTGCGGGTATTTCCTCTAAAAGATAATCCATATCCTCATTATACCAACGGGTAAAAGCTTCTTCACATACTGGATCTTTTTGTAATTGGCAGATCGCTTTATGCCGCTTAATAACTCCGCTCATTTCTTCAAATGCTCCAGACAAAAATATAATATTATCACCTAAATATTGTGCCGGAGTATTAATTTCATGCGCTATGCCTGCCGAAAGATGCCCTATAGATTCTAACTTCTGCGCAAGACTAAGACGTCGCTCAAGCTCTTTTCTTTCAGTAATATCAAAAACAATTTCAATAAACTTATCTTCTCCGTTAACTTTACTTTTAAGAACCGTTTTTGAAACCGGAAGACCCGTTCCATCCATACGATGCATCCTGAATTCCCGTTCCCGTATCTCTTTTATTGCAGCAGGACAATTTTCAATAACATTCCCGTCAGTTGCCCGCCAGCATATAACATCGCACCGTTGACCGATAATCTGTTCTTTGCTTGCTCGCAGCATTTTTGATGCGGCACTATTTATAGAGTCTATAGCACAAGTAACAGGATCAACAATAATAATACCTGCTTGAATACCATCCAGAATGTTTTCCATTAACTCCTTACTGGCGGCAATCTCCTGCTTAGAGTTCACCCTTTGAATAGCAAGTGCGTAATATGCCGCAATGCGTATTGTGGCAGCAACATCGCGCTGAGTATACCCGCCCGGCTTATTGGCCAGTGCAATTTGTCCCACAAGTTCTCCCCTGAGAAGAACAGGAACTGACAACAAACAAGTTAAAGGAATATGGCCTTTGGGAAGTCCTTTAAATTTTGGATGTGTCTCAGGAGCATTCGTAAAAAATGATTCTTTAGTATTTAATGAATGTCCCCAAAGTAAAGGGTATGTGCCATCAAAATTCTTAGGGAAAATAATATAATCATGATCTCCTGCAACAAAACAATTATTTCTCATGTGACTATAGGCCTGAATCAACAAACCTTTTTCGCCAATAGTGCTGGTATACCCATAAAGACTTCCTGTAATTTTTAATAACTCTTTGAGCACGGCCTCAGATGTATTTTTAAGATTGGCTTCGGGAGCTACAAGTGGAGTGTATAATCTTGCAAGAGCAGAATTCAAATTTAGATTCCAATCAGCTTCCTTCTCCGCTTTGACTCGCTCGGTTATGTCCATGATATGGGCCATCTGGTAATCAACCGACCCGTCACTTTTTCTGACGCAGCTAGTTAACAATGCTACATAAACAATTTCACCATTCTTTTTAATATAACGTTTTTCCATGGTGTAACTATCAATTTCACCGGCAATCATCTGATCAAAAAGATGTTTATTTTTATCAATATCATCAGGATGAGTAAAATCAGGCCAACATAATTTCTCTAACTCTTCCCTGCTGTAGCCTAAAATTTCACAAAATTTATTATTAAAATCTATCCACTTTTTATCAACTCCGACAATAGCCATTCCAATGAGTCCTAATTCAAAATAACTTCTGAATTTACGTTCACTGAGACTCAACTGTTTTTCGATTTTTTTACGATCGGTTATGTCCTGATTAACTCCATAGACTCGTTGCAGTTTACCTTCATCATCAAACTCAGGGGCAGCCACACAATGAAATAAATGCTCAGTACCATCCTTGAGAATAGCCCGATATTCATCAAAAACAGTCTCTGTGTTTTTAAATAAGCTCTTATATATGCTGAAGATCCTTTCTCGATCGTCAGGATGAATTATGTTCTCAAAGAAAAACGGGTCAATATCCTTAAATTCTTTGGGCTTATATCCATAAAGTTGATAATGGTTATCCGTCCAGCAAATCTCTCCTGTGGAATTATCAACCTCCCACCCTCCAATACGGCCTATCTTCTGAACCTCCTCCAAAAGTTTTTTCGCCTGCATTAAATCAATGTCTGATTTTTTGCGTTCAATAATATCCCACGCAAAATCAGAAAAACTAGAAGCAATTTCAATATCTGCATCTGTATAATTTAAAGGCTTATTGCCAACGCCTAAAATAGATACGACCTTATCGTTTCGAATTATTGGAACCACAAGTTCGCGAATTACAGGGATGTGCCCGGGGAGTAATCCTTTTTTATTGGAAAGAGACATATAGTCATTATGAATAACCGCACTTTTTGTATGTATGCAGTCTGCCCAGACGCCCGCATCAGCAACCGGATAAAGCTTCCCCTTTTCTTCAGAAATACACATTTCAATAGATGCGCGCGTTGACCATGATTGCAGCGTAAGTATTTTTTGATCCGATGAAAGGTAATGATGAAAACCCATCTGACTGGAAGTTAAAGTCTCAACAACATCAACAACTTCAACCATTAACTCATCTAAAGAATGATCAAAAGAAAAAGTCATCAACTCCAGGCGTGCTTTCATAACCGTTTCGGCATGTTTCCGCTCCGAGATGTCCTCTACCGATACCGCTATTATAAAATAATGAGGTTTTTTTGACTCATCCACAACAATTGAAAAAGACAGATCACCCCATACAGTTTTCCCGGATTTAGTTAACAGCCTTTGGGTAAGTTTAACATGCCCTCCCCCCAACACATTATCTTTAGAAATAATATAATCTTTCTGATCAGCTGGATGAATCATGGACATAAAGTCTATACCAAACAATTCTTGCTGAGAATATTCCAAAAGCTTGCTAAACACGGGGTTCACCATGAACAATTTCCCGTCTAGATCCATGTTAACCATACCTATCGGCGCATTATCGAAAATCTCCTGTAGCTGTTTCTGAGCTTGATGAAGATCACTGAGATCTGTAACACTGGCGATTGCTCCGGCATAACTTCCGCTTTCATCTAAAATAAGTGAAGTGGCAATACGAGTGTATACAGATCCTCCTGATTTCTTCTGAAATTCAAAATTATAAATTTCTTCGACACCTTTCTTCCACTTTAAAATATGATTCTCACACTCTTTCTTACGATCTTCGGACATAAAATCCATCAAATTTAGACCGATCATTTCTTCCGGTGTATATCCAAGCATTGAAGCAATTGAGTTGTTCGCAAAAATAGTATTAGCGTCTTTATCTATGATCCATATACCTTCAACCAGTCGCTCGAAGCCTACTGCGGATAAAGGAACAGACAAACTTGAAAGGTAATCAAGTGAAGCTCCGTGTCCCCGCTCAAAACGCTGCACTTCTGCACGAACTTTTTTCAGTTCCGCTATTAATTCTTTTTTAGTCATAAATTCGAGATTGCTCATATTCTCTCCCCAAACAGATAAACTTCATTCTAGCCTCTATTAATAAAGGATTTTTAGAATAATTAGTACTCTTTTTATTAAAATAGCGACTACAAACTCTTTTTACCCCCTCTGTTCATATTTGCACAACTATTTGTGCAAATAGTGTTATATTCTGCACAAATAGAACGCATATTCTCAATCTTAGCCAATCATTTCATACCATTATAGAATGGAATACTTATTGCTTGTCACTGGCTTTGTGCAAGACGAAATTTAAATTGCCTGCATCTATAAATCTAGCTGATCTTTTTGGAGGGTTAATGCATTTTTTAATGGAAATGGCTCTAGTGATATCCATGTTTGTATCATTACTGGCTGCAGCATGGGGATGCCTTAACATATGGAAAGGACAGACCGACTCGATAAAATGGCTGGAAAGGGGACAATTACTTGTTATTTCATTAGTTGTTTTCTCCAGCATAATTCTATTATGCGCATTAATAACCCGTGATTTTTCATTTAAATATGTTGCAGACTATACAAGTCTTGGACTTTCAAATTTCTACGCGGTTACTGCTTTCTGGGCCGGAAGACCGGGATCTTTGCTATTCTGGCTACTGGTTATCACTGTCGGCGGAACCATTTTTCTCGGCACTAAAAAATACTCCGATTTGCCCGAAGAAACAAAAGTCGCTTACTGGATGCTTTACTTTGCGATTCAAGCCTTTTTCCTATTCATCCTGACAAGTGCAAGCCCGCCGTTTACACAACTTGCCAACATCCCCGCAGATGGAACCGGACTCAATCCGTTATTACAAAACCCCGGTATGGCTTTTCATCCACCACTTCTCTTTTTCGGTTACGGGCTGTTTACTGTTCCCGCCTGCTTATCGATCGCAATGGCTATCACAAGGGGTGAAGATTCATGGATGAAACTGACTCGCGGCTGGGTGCTTCCGGCATGGTCATTCCTTAGTGCCGGAATAGTGCTCGGCGCATGGTGGGCTTATATGGAACTGGGCTGGGGCGGCTACTGGGCATGGGATCCGGTTGAAAATGCTTCTATCATTCCATGGTTCGTAGCTACAGCATACCTGCACACTTCAATTTTAGGTCAGCGCTACGGAGTGTTCAAACGAATCAATATTATATTGGTTAACCTGACATTTCTGATGTGTGTTGTCGGTACATATATTGTGCGAAGCGGTATCATTGCATCCGTACACGCCTTTGGCGGCGGCGGAGTCGGCGGTTTACTGCTCGCCTTTATTCTATTCTATCTATTTTTAACTCTATCAGCCTCATTCTTCGCCAACGTAAAAAAATCCAAACTGGAGGCCAATGCTTTCAGCCGCCAAGGACTTCTAGTCATAACAGTATGGACTTTTATTGCCTTGGGTACTGTGATTTTTCTAGGCACCATGTGGCCTGTTATAAGTCTGGGATGGGAAACAAATCCCGTCGGTGTTAACGCAGGCTTTTATAACACAGTAACAATGCCGTTATTTACCCTCATAGGTTTACTGCTTCTGATTTGCCCGTGGTTTTCATGGAACGAAGGCATTCAGGATAAGACCGGCCTCGCTGTTTCCATTTTTACGGCTTTGTGCCTTAGCGGAGCGGCATGGTTCGGTGGAATACGCATGATCCTTCCACTTATAGCCTTCGGCTCCGGAGCGGGAATAATAGCGTCCACCATAATGCTTGCCCTGCGAAACAAAACTCTATCCAGCAAACGATTCTGGATTGCCCACGGGACTCATCTCGGAGTGGCATTAATGATCATCGGAGTGGCTATCTCCGGTCCATACGCAACAACTCAGCAAGTTGCGATATCCGAAGGACAGACCTTTTCGTTTTCAGGATATGAATTCACCTACAAAGAGCTGACCGCTTCTAAACGTCACGGCATTGCATCTAAAATGGCTAATATTGTTGTCAGTAAAAATGGGCAGGAAGTCGGAATTCTAAAACCGGAACAATTAACATTCCCCGGCAACAATCACCCGCACTCTGAAGTATCCACAATATTCAGCTTCGGCAGGGAACTTTACGCGACAATACACGACATAAAAAATGGCCGGCTTGAACCTCTGACGGTAAGTGTTCATCCGCTGGTCAACTGGATATGGGTCGGTGGAACGCTCGTCACCCTCTTCCCGTTTGTCGTATTCTTTCCGGCAAGAAAGAAAAAATTGCACAGTCCAGACGCGCAGTAATCAGGAGTAATTAAATGCAAACCAAGACATCCCCTAAAGGGAAACAAGTTGTTGTCATAACTGTGGCTGCCGGACTGGTTTTAATGCTGATGTTCTCGTTCATGTCCAAATCACATCAACCTGTTCAACGCGCACAGTCACGACCTGTGGGATCACAGAGTGCAGGCCCATCAATGAATGCTGAACAAAGTTCCAAAATACAAACTTACATGGAACAGTTGAAAAACAATCCAGATAATACAGAAGCCTTAAACGGATTAGGTGAATTATTCATGAGTATGGGCTCATTAGAGAAGTCGGCATTCTTCTGGAATAGACTGCTGAAAATTACACCGGAAGATGAAAGCGCGCTTTACCACTACGGCATAGTTTTGCTTAAGCTGGATAAGACCATGCAGTCTGTGGATCAATTTGAAAAGATAGTAAAATTGAATCCTGAAAACTACCACGCATGTTACTACCTTGGTATGATTCTTAGAAATGACTTGAACCAAAAAGAAAGGGGCGCAAAATACCTGCGAAAAATCTTAGAGATTAACCCTGACCACAAAGAACTCATTGATATTGTCCGAAAGGAACTGGCCAAAGGTTAACAAATAAAGCCCATGCTAATTTTAATCAGCATGGGCTTTTTAATTCTAATCAGCCACCGAACCAACCGGGAGAAATAACTTCTAATGCTTTAGTGTAATGAACCCGCAAGTCTTCAAGCTTACCGGTAATTACCTTTTCCTGCTCACCAAGACTTGTCGGGCAGATTTCTTTCATTTGATCGACAACGGCTTCAAGTTCTTTCATCGTTGATTTAATCATAATAATCTGATCACCGAGATCTGAAGATTTCTCGTCAGCCAGAACATCATATAAGCGAGCTTTCCACGAATTAAGTTCCATTTCAAGACCGCTGCAATAATTCTTTACAGCCTTTTTCTTTCCGGCTTCAGTGCTGCAGCCGTCAATACCTTCACAACTCGGGCATGGTCCGGGATAATCCATATTCGCCATAACTAGCCTCCAAACGGTTTAAAGTTATTAACGTTTTAAGACTAGCATAGACACTTTCTTTTGTGCACATCTTTTTTCAAAAACTTTTCTAGCACAACAGACCGTTTTTATAGAATAAAATCATTATTCTCCGTTCCAGCGTAAAATATATTCATCAACATTAAACTTCCGACGACACCCCCGTTCATTCATATATCGTATTGAGCCATACACTTGGCGCTTTTTCCAGGCACGATCATGCAACCCTGCAATAGACCAAAGTGCTCCGACATATCCATTAGGAGATCTTCCATCCAGCTGATACTTATCATTGAGAGCCATTGCGATTTTAACGGCCTGCTCTGGCGAAGAGGACCATTCAAGAATTTTCTTAGCCCAGTACATACGCATATATCCGTGCATATATCCTGTACGCCGCATCTGATTTTGAGCCGCATTCCAAAGAAAAGAATGAGTCTCCGCTTTATCAAATTCATCGCGCGTATAAGTATATAAACGCTGATCATTCCGATGTTCATCGAGCGTGGCGACGGCCCACTCAGGCGCTCCGCTAAACGAATCATAATCGGCATTATGCAGACAGAAATTTTCAGATAACTCCCGCCGCACAATCAGCTCCTCAAGAAACATATCCTGACTATCTCCAGCTCCTGTCGCTGCCACATCAAGTGCGGCCCGCTGCGGCGCAAGCTGCCCGAACTGAATATAAGCTGACAAGCGCGAAGTAGCTCCGGCATTAGGATCATTACGCTTTTCAGCATAATTTATCAGCCGGGTCTTAATAAAAGAAACAAGAGCAATACGTGCTGCTTTTTCGCCTGAAGGAAAATCCACGGGAAAAATAGATCTATCCACATTAATGGCGCGGTAAGCTGCGTTCCAGTCCGGCTCGGGGATGTCCGGCGGCGAGACGTGCTGCGGAATAAGTTCAGGGAAATCTTCAAGATATTCAAAAAGAAGCCGATGTATTTTAGGACGTATCGTGCGGGCAGCGTATTCCTGTTTATCTGAAACGACCCGTGCAGGAACAATGTTGCGCCCATCTACCTCAATAAACGGCACCTTAAGTTCACGAGCTGCCTTTTTCTGCCACAACTGACTGGCTCGCAGCGGATCAAAATCAGTAACAACTGCCCCTGCCCCTATGTCATTTGCCAAACTTACAATTTCAGCATCAGGACCACCTATCCGCAACGCAAAAGGGATACCCATTTCAGCCAACTTATCCGCAACATCCTTAAGACCTCTGAGCATGAAATCATACTGACGAAAAGTTGCACACATAAAACTTGGAGACATTACAAAACAGACAACAAGCGGGCGAATCTCACCTGCAAGTTCCCGAGCGTAAAGCAATCCCCAATTATCGTTAACACGCTGCTCGCGGCTCATCCAGTAGAGCACCGGACCTCGGCCTTCCCCTGCATCTTTGGAACTTTGCTTATCATTCAAAGCATAAATACGTTTATCATGAACCCGCATAAACTTCCTGCTGAATTAGAATGTTAAGCTTTAGGTAAATGACATTTAGGAGCGGCCCCCTTTACAAGGGTCGGACCTTCCAAAATTTTACACGCGGTCTTCTCAGCCAAAGCTTTAGCCATGCCCTTAAAAACCACACTGTGAAATGGATATACCGACCACCAGTAAAGCAATCCAGCCACACCCCGCGGCAAAAATCGAGCCGTCATTGTCAGTACGGTATCACCCGTTTTTTCCTCTTCCAGAGTAAATTCCAGCAAAGCCTCACCGGGAAGTTTCATCTCTGCAATGAGTAATAAGCGCTTACCAGCCTGAACATCAAGAACACGCCAGAAATCAAGTGCGTCTCCAACTGCAATCAGCGTTGGATGCCTTCGGCCGCGCCGCAGTCCTACCCCGCCGATAAACTTATCAAGCCAGCCACGCACGCTCCATAAAGCATCCCATCCATACCACCCGTTATCGCCGCCTATCGCTAAAATATTCGACCATAACTTTTCACTGCATACTTGCAATTTGATACGATAACCTGTGTGAAAAACAGTTCCTCCGGTATACCCGGCATCACCGCATATAGCCCATTCGGGCATATTTATTGAGCCTGCGTCCGACCAGCAACTATCAACCAGTTGTTGCGCGACCTTATCTAAAGCCCGGCTGATAGCTAAGCGACAACTGCTTAACTTATGCGGCATAATCTCCCTGATACGATAATCTTTGCAAACCACCCGGTTACGCAACCCCATAACCAATGGTCGAGCCAAGGCAACAGGTATGGGAGAAACAAAACCGAGCCAATAAGAAGAAAGTTTTGGAGTGAGAAAAGGAACGGGAATAATAAGTCGTCTGTGGAGTCCTGCTTCTTCCTGATAAACACGAAAAAGACGCTCATATGTTTCAATATAAGGTCCACCGATATCAAAAGCATCCCCTGCGGTTTCGGAATGTTCCAGACACCCTGAAAGGTAAAACACCACATCGCGAATACTTATAGGCTGAGTTTCAGTCTGCACCCACTTAGGCGTTATCATAACGGGCAAACGGTCCACCAAGTAACGTATCATTTCAAAAGAAGCACTACCCGAACCGATAATGACTCCCGCCCGAAACGTGGTGCAGGGAACAGTACCGCCGGATAAAATTTCTCCAACCTCAGCCCGAGACTTTAAATGATGGCTGATATTCGGATCATCAGGAATCAATCCGCCCAGATAAATAATTCGCGCAAGCCCCGTGCCCTGTGCGGCACGGACTGTGTTCTGCGCGGCGGTGCGATCTTTTGCCGCAAAATCTCCGCTGCCGGACTGCATGGAATGAACAAGATAATACGCGGCGTAACAACCATTAAGAGCCATTAATAACGAGGCGTAATCAAATAAATCCGCTGCAACGACCTCACAACGTTCGTGCATAGCAAAAGGACGACATTTAAGCTTGGAAAGAGAACGCCCGACAGCACGTACCCGCCACCCATTTTCAAGAAGTTGCGGAACAAGCCTCCCGCCGACATAACCAGTCGCACCGAGAACACAAATAGTATATCGATGCCGATCTTCTTCTGATATGTTTTCGGGAAACTCTGTAACTATTCTTTCCGATTTTGATTCAGACATGATTCCTCAACATAAGTTCTGCGGGATAAGGATTCAAATAATATTGCTTTGCTAAATAGTCTTTTGAATACTTTCTGACATAATGATTAAGTAATATGATCGGCGCAATCAATGGAATCAACCCTTTGCTGAATTGATCCAGCAATTCAAGCATTTCCTGTTTTTCATCTGCACTTAAATCCTTTTTAAAATATCCAAAAGCGTGCATCAAAACATTTATATGTTTTTTGACTGTCAGTTTATAAGTCAAAGCCTTGAAAAGCATTTCAAAATACTCAGCAAAAAGAAGCTCAGGTTCTTCAATTCCAGCTTTTGCAACAATCTTTCCCATGGCCCGATATAGCTGTACATTATGAGCCATTATCAACAGTTTATGACGAGTGTGAAATTCAACCAAAGCTCCAGCCGTAAATCCATCAGACATCGCATCCCGCCAGCGTTTCAATGTAAAAAACCGCGAAATAAAATTTTCCCGTAATGCAGGATCATGCAGTCTTCCGTCATCTTCAAACGGTAAACCTGGAAATCTTTCCATTACCATGCGTGCCCACATTCCAATACCATCATGACGTACTCTATTGCCGTCATTATAAACTTTAACTCTGTTCATACCGTTTGAAGGAGATCCAAACCTGAAAACATAACCGCATATACCTTCACGCTCCAATTGATCCAATCTCTTTTGTCCCCAATCATACATCTGAGCAGTCCAGTCTTTACCGGAACTGCGCCCGACCAGTCTGGGAGAGTCCAAATCGCCCACAAGACGAACGGCTTCACGAGGGATGGACATACCGCACTCGACCTCAGGACAAACAGGAACCCATTCTACATATTGCCCGAGAATATCCCGTAAATAACGATCCAGCTTTTGAGATCCATCATACCTGACACTTTCTCCCAAAAGACACCTTGCAATACCCAGTTTAACCTTGTTGCAAGATTCCCGCTCTTCATAATTCATATGCTATTTACCTCCACCTAATAAGGATTCTTCTAATAACACATACCCGAGTTATAAATTGAAAGCTACAATCACTATAAAACTCTTCAGCACTTTTCATATTAATAATTTGTTGAGTTGAGTCTATCGTATTATAAGATTGTTCACTTTTGTTGACAGTACACATGCAGCGGGATATTTATTGATAATGCACATTTTAAAAGACACCGGAAACACTATTTTTTTTACAGAAATAGGCATTGGACTGATTATTTTAATAGCCGGAGCCGCTTGCTATCTGGCTTTGATCAAACACATCCGCACTAATGAAGAGAATCTGTATAAAGTAACCAAAACAGGCTTCGCAATTCTCATTTCATTCATTTTTGCCTTTATGATCGGCTATTCCGTTGTCATCTTTTCTGTAATATTCCACTATCATTTTGATTTTAATGCTATATTCGGCCCCATTCTTTTTTTGGGATCTATTTTTGTTCTTGCTACGGCCTACTTCAATGTCGGGTTATTTAAAAAATTACTGAATTCTAATATAGAACTAAAAAAACAGGCACTTCACGACTATATGACGGGACTGCCGAACAGACGACTGCTCATGCGTAAGATCAGTCAAGCACTGGTCAATAAACATAATAACAATAACAAAGGATTCGCTGTTGCATTTATAGACATATTAAATTTCAAACGGGTAAATGACAGTTTCGGACATTTTGTCGGAGACGAGATTCTTATTCAGACAGCTGATCGGATAACGAAAACAGTAAGAAACATTGATACTGTGGCCAGATTAGGTGGAGATGACTTCGTCATCCTTATTGAAAATGTGAACCCGCGGCAAACCGTCTGGTTCATGAGAAACATTAAAAAAGCACTGCAAGCGCCCTATACCATTAACGGGGTGGAGTTTAGTCTAGACATAAGCTATGGGATTTGCACCGATAAGCATGGGGACAATCATCCCGAAGATCTCATCAACAAAGCAAACATGGCAATGCGAAGTTCAAAAAAACGCGGAAAAAATTATTTCTCTTTCTTTGTCGAATCCATGCTGAACTCCGCTCAGGATCTTCTTAAATTTGAAAATGATTTTCATAATGGCTTGCTCAACAACGAATTTTATCTAGTCTTTCAACCCCAATATGCACTTAAACCCGAACTGGCACTGAAAGGTTTCGAAGCTCTTATCCGTTGGAATCACCCGGAAAAAGGCTTAATCAGCCCCATACAATTTATTCCGCTTGCCGAAGAAACCGGATTAATTCTTAAGCTGGACCGCTATGTACTCGATAATGCCTGTAGAATATGGGCTGATTGGCTGAAAAAGAACCCGTCATGCTCATCCTTACAGATATCGGTTAACATCAGTGCATACCATATGAAAATTCCGTCATTTGTCCATTTCGCAGAGCAAACCACTACTAAATACAACATTCCTACAGATTCACTGGTAATTGAACTGACTGAATCAGCTATTATTGCAGACCCTGATCTCGCTTCTCAGAAACTTGATGCTTTGCATGTGTTAGGCATTCAATGTGCTATTGACGACTTTGGAACAGGTTACTCGTCACTGACCTATCTGACCAAATTCCCGACTGACATCCTTAAAATTGATAAGAGCTTCATTAAAGGAATTGAATCAAGCGCAAGTGCAAAACAGATTGTTAAATCAGTCATAGATCTTGCTCATGGTTTGAATATGGTAGTAGTTGCCGAAGGAGTTGAAATGAAATCGCAACTTAAAATTCTTGAAGAACTAGAGTGCGATGTGGTGCAAGGCTTCTACCTGTCTATGCCGCTTTCTGAGCAAGATGCGTTTGATATCTCTACCAAATAGACATCTTAAAGAGTGATTTTTGCAACGATAACACAATTTCGAGAACCATCTTTTGCTTTGTAAAGGGCCGCGTCAGCTCGTTTAATAAGGGCTTCACCTGTTTCCCCCTTTACATAAGCCGCCACACCTAAACTTGCTGTGACGTTTTCTTTCATCACCGGAAAATGCAACTCTTCAATTTTTCCGCGCAGTTTCTCTGCAAGCAGTGTTGCACCGTCAAGCTTAGTTTCCGGACAGATAATCAAAAACTCTTCGCCTCCCCAACGACCAAGAACATCCGTCTCTCTTACGCTGATTGAAAGCAATGATGAAATTGCCACGAGAACGGCATCCCCTGCGTGATGGCCATATATGTCATTAACTCTTTTAAAATAATCTATATCCAACAAAATCACGGAAAAAGGCGTATCATAACGGACGGACCGTGCAAGTTCCCTTTCCATTTCACTATCAAGCATATATCTATTAAAAACTTGCGTTAACCTGTCAGTTTTATAGAGAGAATCCAGTTTTGAATTCATTAACAAAAGCTTCTTGTTATACCTTGAAATAATATTATATCGGTACAGCAGCAGCAAAATAAAAGAAGTCACCACGGCTAAAACCTTCCAAAGCAGCGAATAATCCACTCCCTTATCATAACGAACAGATATCCAGCGATTAAGAATATTCTGTCGCTCTTCATGTGAAATAGAAGCAATAGCCTTGTTCAAAATTGATAACAATTGAGGCCTGTCATTTCTGACCCCGACAGACAGGTCATAGTTCAATCCCACCTGCCCGGAAATTTTAACATCAAACATACCGTTTTTTTGAATTTGATAGCTGATTGCAGGGACAGTATCAATATATCCCGAAACCCCTTCTTCATGGATTTTTTCAAGCCCACTAAGTGCGTCTTCAACCTCGACAATTTTTATATTCGGATACTTATTACGTAACAATTCAATTGCGGCGTATCCTTTGGTAACGGCAAAAGTTTGATCAGCAACGCTCTCAAAATCATCTATGAACATTTTGTCAAGAGCAGTCGCCACAACCAACGGAAAAGATATATATGAAGAACTGAAATTTAAATATTCCCGACGCGTCGGGGTAGAAATAGCAGATGGAAGAATGTCACACTTACGCTCACGAGCGAAGAATAAAGTCTGTTCCCATGAATCAGTAGGGATAAGCCTAAATTCCTTACCTATCCTCTGCGATAAAATATTCATAAAATCTACAGTGATTCCTGTACTCTGATCTTTTCTATCTATTTGTTCATAAGGCATCCAGCTAGGATCAATACTCATGGAAATATAATCAATTTCTGACAGATAAACTCTTTCATCAGCATCAAATCTAAGAGAATCAATATATGGATCGTGATTTACATCACCCACAAGCCACTTGCGGCGTAGTTGATTCTTTTCATATTCTGGAATTGCAGCAAGTCCCTTATTAAGAATTCCGATTGCTTCGGGCCAGTCGTTACGAACTCCGAAAACAAATTTAAGATCTTCGCCCAAAGGATATGCTATCTGCAAATATGGAAGACCAAGTTTGTTTGCAGAAAACAGTGTTCCACCGTTTCCAAATGTAACATCGGCTTTGTTGTTAACAACAGTTTTAATCATTTCTTCTATAGTCGCACATTCTAAGACACTGGAATTCTTAAACGAACGGGCTAATTTTTCATCAGCCATATTACCTTTATGGACAGCAATAATTTTGCCATCTAAATCTCTATCAGACTTAATATTTTTAGGATTTCCCAGCGGAACTAGTACCATCTTTTGTATAGTTGAATAAGCATCTGAAAAATTGAGATATGCTTTACGCTCCTTATGAACGACTCCCGTACTCAATCCGTCAATCTGACGCAATTTAGCCTTTTCCTGCATTTCGACCCATTTTCCGGGCAACAATTGAAAATTAGATCCAGTCAGTTCATTTATTTTATCGAGCACTCCCTTATCAAACCCAGAAATAGAACCATCCTCGTTAACAACGATATACGGCTCCCAGTCTTTCTCTGTCCCCAGAGTAATCACAGGATGAGCTTTGATAAAGGCTTTCTCTTTTTCTGAAAGTTCGACACGAGACGAGGGTTTATTAGCACAAACCGGGGTGGTGGATAAAAAACAAGAAATAAAAAATAAAATCAATATAAACACAACAAAATTTTTCATATATTCCCGATTTTTAATAATGAAGTCTTTCCTCTGAATACTATGCTTTTACGTTAAGAACAATAATTATGATCATTGACCACACAAAAAAGCTATTACTCTCATCTATTACTGCTATCTGGTAACAGTTTAATTTTCGAAAACTTTTATTTTTTACGCATTAAGTTTTGCATATAATTACATATAAAATATATTTGATGCAACACAGTTTCATCAAATTGAGTATTTTAACATAAATATATTTTAGGACGAGACACACAAACAAAATAAAAAGGCTTAGAAGATTAATCTTCTAAGCCTTTTTTGAATTGATAATTGCTAGTAAAATGATCAGGAATACTATGCCTTTAACTCATCCTGAAGTTTATTATAATTATCTACGCTGACGAAGTAGTCAGGATCGGACAGCACGTTGACAACACATATCTTCTCCGCCTTCTTAATCAAGCGGACACAATCCTTGCTAAGATGCCACAGATGAACAGTCTTGCCTGACCGCAAATACAGCTCGGTAACTTTATTGACCATTTCAATTGCAGATTGATCCATTATACGTGATTCCTGAAAGTCGATAATAACATTATCAGGATCATCTTTCACATCAAACTTACTTAGAAATAATGTTGTGGAACCAAAAAATAACGGCCCGTATATCTGATAATGTTTGATTCCATGCTCATCAACAATCTTTCTTGCACGAATTCTAAGTGCATTTTCCCATGCAAAAATCATAGCGGAAATAATAACACCGCAGATTACAGCAATAGCCAAATCATATTTGACGGTGAGAAAAGTTACCAGAACGATAACGGCAACATCCCATTTAGGAACTTTATTCACTATATTGAATGTGCTCCATGCAAAAGTCTTAATGACAACGATAAACATAACACCGACCAGCGCGGCAATAGGGACCATTTCAATATAAGTTGAAGTGAACAAAATAAAGAACAACAAGGCAACAGCGGCGGTGATACCGGACAGACGACCGCGACCACCGGAAGTAATATTGATGATACTCTGCCCGATCATTGCACATCCGCCCATTCCGCCGAACAACCCGTTGGTGAAATTAGCAACACCCTGAGCTATACATTCACGGTTTCCGCTCCCGTGAGTGTCAGTCAATTCATCAATAAGAGTTAATGTCATTAAAGATTCAATCAGCCCGATGGCAGCTAGAATCAAGGCGTAAGGAGTAACAAATGTGAGAGTTTCCCAAGTGAAAGGAATCTGAGGGATTGCAAAAGTAGGAAGCCCCGCTTTTATTCCTGTGCCTCCATTAACCTTAATAAAGGAAAGAACTGTTGCCGTATCAATCTGAGCAAAAATAACCAGAAGAGAAACAGCGATTATGGCTATGAGTGCGCCCGGAGCTTTTTTATAAACCATAGGAACTGTGAACAAAATTCCCATTGTCAAAGCTACCAATCCTATCATTATCCAGAGAGGTTCTCCCTGAATCCATGTGCCCTCAGCTTGAAACATATTTAACTGGGATAGAAAAATTACAATTGCCAGCCCATTGACGAATCCCATCATAACGGACCTTGGAACCATTCTTATAAACTTTCCTAAACGGAATATTCCAGCCAGACTTTGGAAAATACCTACCAGCAGCAAAGTAAAAAACAGATATTGAAGTCCGGCATGTGAACCGGCTCCGCCCAAAGCATTTCCTTCTAGGACCAGATTAACCATAACAACGGCCATTGCTCCTGTAGCTCCTGAAATCATGCCGGGTCGTCCACCTAAAATGGAAGTCATAATGCACATCATGAATGCACCGTATAGGCCTACAATCGGAGAAACTCCTGCGACAAAAGAAAATGCTACTGCTTCCGGCACTAATGCCAATGCCACCGTAAGCCCTGAAAAAATATCACTTTGAATACTGCCCTTTGAATTCGATACTAAAGTATGACTGGCTTCCATCAATAATTCCTTAATTCCTTTTTATTTATTAACAAAAAAAGACGAGACACACAGGCCCAGCCTAACACAATACGGCGCAATATGGAGCGATAAAAAATCGCCCCTATGACCTTCAATCAAATATTTAAAATCCAAGCCGAAAAGATCACGTAGAAAAACAACCCCGGCAATCCGGAACAGAACGCTATTATATCTTAATTACTACAATAGTAATTAAAGCCCCTGACAAGGCTCTTTATTTAAAATGATTGCTATTACTTATGAAACGGAAAGAAGTACGGAAGAGGGGTACATCGAAACGGTGTGCATAAATATAAGACTTATCCTCAAGCAGGCAGTAATTATATGGCTTTAAAGCTTTAGTCAATATTCCACGTCGCAATTCAAAATTGCATAATTTATTCAACAAAAACACCAGCCGTCAACACGAGACGGCTGGTGCAACTCATTTAATAACCGAGCTTAAAACCGTTTAAATTCAGAACTGAGATCATCACTCAAATCAAGAGAAGCACCGTCTAACTTTTCTGGAGTTGAACGCTTTTGCCCCAAAGCCCGCATGGGTGGAGAATCTCCGAACTCATCATCTGTCTTGAAAAAACTCATTAACGACTGCATCTGCTGCGCCTGGCTCGCCAGCTCTTCAGAAGTCGAAGCCATCTCTTCAGAAACTGATGCATTCTGTTGAACGACCATGTCCAGCTGTTCAACAGCCTTTGAAATCTGCTGAGTTCCTGAATTCTGTTCTTCCGAGGCAGCTGATATTTCCTGAACAAGATCAGCGGTCTTCTTGATGTTAGGAACCAGCTTCTCAAGCATACGTCCGGCCGCCTCTGCGGTGGCAACAGAAGAACTCGACAACTCACTTATTTCGGCAGCGGATTGCCCGCTTCTTTCTGCAAGTTTTCTCACCTCTGCGGCAACTACAGCAAAACCTTTTCCGTGCTCTCCGGCACGGGCTGCTTCAATAGCGGCATTAAGAGCAAGAAGATTTGTCTGCCGTGAAATCTCCTCAATAATTGAAATTTTCTCTGCAATATTCTTCATAGCTTCAACAGTTTGAGCTACAGCTACCCCGCTTTCTTCACCGTCTTTAGAGGATTCAACTGCAATCCTTTCAGTCTCTTTTGCATTATCAGCGGTTTTCCTTATCGTCGCCCCCATCTCTTCCATTGATGCCGCAATTTCCTCAATTGAAGAAGCTTGTTCTGTAGAGCCTTGAGCCATCACAGAGGACGAAGATGACAATTCTTCACTTCCCGCTGTGACATTCTGAGATGCGCCGGTAATATCAGATACTATATCCGCCAGCTTCCCACCCATCTGCCTTAATGCATCAGCAAGCATTCCAATTTCATCCTTCTGATGAATATCAACCGTTGCAGTAAGATTTCCTCTTCTAATTTCCTGAGCAAACGTTACAGCCTTGATAATAGGCCCGGTAATTATTTTTACGATACACCATGCAAACAAAATTCCTGCAACAATGGCCAAAATTCCTATGGTTATACTTATAGTTCCAAGCATATCAACATGCTCAGCAGTTCTTTTCGCAGTTTCATCAGCAAGCGCCATTGCTTTTTTTGAAATACTGTCAACAGCAGGTTCAATTTTATGAACTTCCGCACGCATCGCAGATGTCAATTCAGTGATAATTATGTCTTCTTCAACGAGAGAATTAAAAGCCTTCTCATATTTTGCAACATAAGCTTTAGATTCATTCTTATCTGCATCCGAGATTTCAGAAAGATTCACAGATTCAGTCAAACGCTCTAATCCGGCTTCTACATTTGATGCGTACTTTTTAGCACCTCTTAGAATATAGTCTTTTTCCTCTTTGCGGATCGAAAGTATAAGAGCATTACCATTGGGAATGTATATGGAACCAAGAGCCTGCTCCATAATGCGAGCGGCAGAACGCATAGTTTCCGTATAACTGGCTTCAGGATTTCTCAAATAATCATTCAGTGCGTCAGAATATTCTTTGAGCCCCTTCTGCTGTTCGACTTTAGCAGAATCAGAACACTTACTAACGTTAAGCTGCTCTTCATATATAGTGATAGCGCTCAACCATTTATCTTTATACTTAGGAGAACCGGTGCGGATATAGTCCTTTTCATAACGGCGAATCTGCAAAAGAGAAATGTACAATTCGTCTACATTCCTTTCTCCGAAAAAATTCTGCAATGCATGAGCCGCGCCTCTGAACTCCCCCTGTAAACCGGATTTAGGGTCCAACCCTTTTGTCTCATAAGCCTCAACCAGCTTCCGAAATGAACTTTTATAACTGGATGCAAAACCAATTACACCGGAAGCTAATCCTTCAATCTCTGTATTTCCATTCTCACCGGCTAACCTGACAATTGATTTTGCCTGGTCAGTCAATTGCGCGATGTTTTCATCAAGTCTCGCCAGATATTTTTTATCCATCCGAAGCATAAAATCTTTTTCGTTTCGACGGCTTTGAAGCATCAAAGACTCAATACGACCCGCGTGAAGACCAATAGCCATGTCCACTTCCATATGCTTTTTAAATCCCGAAGACATAGAATTAGCGGCATAGCGATCAACAGAAATCACAACAACCAGAAGTGTAATAATTAGGCCGAAAGCGAGCCCCAATTTAACTCCAAGCTTAGCATTCTTCAACATTTGTTCACTCCTGAGTTATGATTCCCATGAAACCAACCTACATAAAAAACAATGCAGACTATATACAATATACCTCTTTTTTATATCAGTTCAATAAAAACATTCGATTTGATTATTATATATCCTGCCCTGATTGAAAAACTTCAACCGGTGCCAGACCGAATCTAATATTTTAACACTGGACTATTCTCTATTCTTGCGGTCATTATTTGAGATTAAAAACTAAGAGGTGCAACCATGTTTCGATATTTATCAGCCGCAATAGTAACTGTCTTTCTGTTTGCCGGAGCCGCCTTTGCTGAACCTATGCAGAAGGGAGAAGACTTCCCCGACATTACCCTGACTGGCAACCAGACCGCAGCTCAGCTTTCCTACCTTGGATTATCCGACAATGGCCCGTGGCAGATTAAAGATATTGATGCCGACTTTGTTATTATTGAAATTTTCAGCATGTACTGCCCACACTGTCAGGCGGAAGCTCCAAGCGTTAACAAATTGTTTACGGCCCTCAAAAAGTCCAAATCAAATGCCCGCATAAAGCTTATAGGTGTTGGCGTTGGAAATTCTGACTTTGAAGTAAATTTTTTCAGAAAAAAATACCAAGTAGAATTTCCACTTTTTGATGATCTTGATTTTGAAATACATGAAGAAGTCGGAAAGCCCGGAACTCCGCATTTTTTTATGGTTGACCTAAGTGAAGAAAATATACTTAAAACTGTTTCATCTTTTGCGGGAAGAATGAAAGATCCCAAGCAGTTTCTGATAAGTCTGCAAAAAGCCGCAAGACATTAGAAAATCTAAAAAAATAGAGGAACAAGCATGACTAAATACATACGTCTTTATAGTTTACTTGCCGCACTTCTGATATGTGTATGCGCCGCACCTTCATGGGCGAAAGTTCCTGCCGAACTTGTTTATCAAACCGGCAAACTTAAACCTGTGGACAGCGTTCTTAATATTACTGTCGGTGAAACCGCACCAGACTTTGCTCTGCCATCTCTTGCTGGTAAAGCTGTGCAACTTTCATCCTTTCATGGTAAAAAAAATGTTGTAATATCCTTTGTCCCCGCGGCATTCACTCCAATATGCTCGGATCAATGGCCCGGATACAATATTGCACAGGATCTTTTTGAACAGAATGATGCAATCCTACTAGGTATTACAGCAGACAATATTCCGACCCAATATGCATGGACACGCCAGATGAATGAAGGCGGAGTATGGTTCCCCGTACTCTCTGATTTTTGGCCTCACGGCAAAGTTGCACAATTATATGGAGTTCTTAGAACTGACGGAACCACTGAGCGTGCAATTTTCATAATAGATAAAAAAGGAATCATCCGCTACATTGATGTTCACGACATAAATACCCGTCCTGATTTAGGCGAAATTATCCGTTCACTCAGAAAAATTAATAAATAAAAAGTCTTGATAAAATCACGATGCAAACTATTAATTGATTTAAACTAGCCGGACTAAAGATGGTAAAAACAGGCAGAAAAACATCATGATTTTAGACAATCTGAAACAGTTTTCAATATATAACTTCGGACCTGCATGGGAAAAAGCTTTTGAGTTTCTCCGTGAGCTCGATATTTCTATTGAACCGGGCAGATGTGTGATCGACGGAGAGAAAGTCTTTGCACAGGTAAGTGAATACCATACCAAGCTTCAAGACGAAGGACGCTTTGAGGCTCACCGCAAATATGTGGATATTCAATTTCTGCTTTCCGGACGGGAAATCCTTGGCTGGGCCGACTTACCAAGTCTGGAGACGGAAATTATTTATGATCCTGAGCGTGACGTGGAATTTTTGAAACCGCTCCCCGTAACACCTAGCCTGTCCAGGCTTGTTCCGGGAATGTTCATGGCCTTTTTCCCGGAAGACGGACATATGCCGGGACTCGCCGTTGGCAATAAACCGGAAGCTGTGAAAAAAGTTGTCGTTAAAATAGCTGTGAGTGCGCTTGTATCTTAGGTTATTAATAAACATTCAAATAACCACTTTTACTATTTAAGGTGAGCACGATGAACAAAGACTGGAAATATTATCTGGGAATTATTCTTATCAGTTACAGCTTTCTGCCGTTCTTTGTCTTTGCAATGCTCCCGTTTATTGATGTCGACATCGCCAAATCAGGAACTTTTGCCGTAATATTTCTAGCAACGGGAGAAGTTGCATTTCTCGGTGCGGCGGCTCTTTTAGGCAAAGAATTCATCTTACTTATGAAGACCCGTTTTATGAGTATATTCAAAAGAACACCCAGCCTTAAACACATAAGCAGAATCAGACACCGCATAGGGGTAGGGTTAATGATAGCGAGCTTGCTACCATATTACTACGTTCTGTTTAGTGAAATATTCTTCTTGCCCTTGGACCACGGGATTCTTACCGGGGCGTTGATATTGAGTGAACTTCTCTTTATGACTTCAATGGTAACTCTGGGCAGTCAATTCTGGGATAGGTTGAAGCATCTTTTTGACTGGCCCGGCGCTGAGTAAATCCAAGCCGACTAAACCCTTTTAGTTATCATCAAAACTGCATTTAAAATCTTTTGAAAAATCAGGGCGTTCAAGAAGTTTTCCGCGAACGTAATTATACACATTAGTCTCGTGAACATTTTGCAGCCACAAAGGTCGAGTTTGAACCTGCATCACTGGAGAAACATCATAAATTGCGGGATGGTCAACCCAGAAAACAGTATGCGGGTCGGCAGGGCGTTCGATCAGACTTACAAAGGCATTAGTAATGTCTTCAAAGTCGTAAAAATTCCCTTCAAAATACTGCAGTCCCTTAGGGAAATTAATATAAAGCGTCTCGGACTCACCCAGATGACTCTCATTCAAAGACCCTGCAATATTATGAAGAGCCTTAAAAAATCCGGTTGCAAGAGCATCATCACTATCAAGCCGGGTTGTGAGAAGCCAGTTTGCATCAGGAGCCATATCCTGCATACATGCTTTTACTTGAGATAAAATAGTGGAGTACTCTCCACAAAATAAGGGAATAAAATTTGGATACTTACTGTAAGCCTGAATAAGCTTTCTATAAAGCTGAGGAGTCTTTTCATCGAAAAGTACCAGCCATTTAAAATCCTGATTCTCTTGCGCACAAATAGAGGGAAAACAAAACCTCTGAAAATAATCAAGACGCAGAGAAAGCCAAGTCTCCTCCAGACGTGCAGAAAAATCTTTAGGATAGATATTTACATTAAAACGCGTGATTACAAAATGACTGAATTCCAAACCATTTCTCCCAAGCTAACCCTATTGTTCAATCAGGCTGACAACCTAACCTTTCACATTCAAATAGGATAAAGTTAATGGTTCGAACAGATGACTTTCATCATTATAGCTTAGAAGCTGACCGTCTTTAAGATCAAAGTACCAGCCATGAATTTCCAGATTGCCATTCTTAACCTGCTCCGCAACCCACGGGAAACTCAGAAGATTATTCATGGAATGCAGAATTCCTGCCATCTCGCAGGCTGTACACGCTTCAACACTTAAAGTCGGATACTGAGCAAAAACTTTATCCCGTACAGAACTTAAAATGGAAAGCCACATGCTGATAAATTCATCTTCGTCCGAAATTTTATTTTCCATCAGAGATTTAATACCACCACAGGAACTATGCCCAAGAATCATTATATTTTGAACTTTAAGAAACTTCACAGCATATTCAAGCGCAGAAGAAACCCCGTGATGCTTACTGTCAGGTTCATAGGGGGGAACAATGTTCGCAATATTCCGTACAACAAATATTTCACCCGGTTCACATTGCAGAATCAGGGAAGGATCTGTTCGTGAATCACTACACGCTATAACCATCGTCGAGGGATTCTGATGCTTTTGCAATTCAATAAAAGGGGAATCTTCACGAAAATAATATTCATCACGAAAATTCTTGAACCCATTGATAAATTTACGAATCTCTTTCATATTTTTTAATACTTATTATATAAACGGTTACAGTTAATTTCAATCCGCAGAATCATCAGAATTTTCTCCCAGCAAAAGAACCACCCGGTTACGCCCCTGATCTTTAGCTTGATACAATGCAAGATCAGCGCGAAGAATAATATCATCAATTGACTGATCCGCCGAAGTTGCCAACGTGGCACCTATACTGACTGTCACAGGGACAGACAGATCAGACTGCTTTCCTAATTTTTCCTCAATCATCGCCCTGACGCGTTCGGCCACAAAAGCTAAACTGTCCGCATCGGCCCCATCCAGCACGAGAAGAAACTCTTCTCCGCCGTAACGCCCAAAAGAGTCATACGGACGCAGGGAGTCGGAGACTAAACTGGCAAGTTCCTTCAGAACAGTATCTCCCTTCTGATGACCAAAGTTATCATTAACCGACTTGAAAAAATCCACGTCAATCATAAGGCAGCCAAGTGAAACAAGCTTTCTCCGATGACGGGCAAACCCTTCGGTAAGACGGTTCAGAATAGATGCACGGTTAGCTACATTTGTAAGGGCGTCAATTGTTGCCATCCTCTTTAACAAGGCCTGAGTCTTGTCCAGACGCTGCTGCATATTGCGAAAGAAAAGCCACAGAATGAGCAGCAAAACACCGACAGTGACAAGCCCAAGAGCTACAATAACAATATAATTATGATGCAAAGACTTATTTATTTCATCAAGCTTAAAGGAAATACTGATGCCGCCACGCACCTGCCCAACTGAATATCCCTGCTTGCCATGACAGACCAGGCAGGACTTATCTACCATCAGAGGAGCCATATAACGCAAGCGCCCCCCGTTTACATCATCTTCAACGAGAAAAGTCTCTTTCTTTCCGGCTTTAAAGGACTGCAAAGACTGAGATTCAAAAGAATCGGGAGCGTTATCAGGGTTCAAAGGATTCAGGCTGGTGATATGAAACACGAAGAGATCATCTTTACCCGCAAGCTCGGAAATCTCACGAGTCATGAGAGCAGGATTCTTCAAAGTAAGCATACGCCCGTCAGCGGCAAGAAGATCTGGATGTTCTAAATAAAGGTTAGACTCCACACCGGGTCTCTTGAGTACATAGACACCACCGTGCCGAGCTATCCACTGACGCGTAAGTACAATGTTTCTAAAATTTGCACGCGCTTGCACTATCAACTGATCTTGCAGAAGAATCTTATTACGCAAAGCCAAAGCAAGGAAAAGCCCCGCCATGCAAAGCCCGACGACTAAACAGACAAATAAAAGATACCTTTTAAGTATATTTTTATCATTCAACATAGGCAGCCTAGTCATTAAACGTTTCTAACAATCTGCAAAAAAAGCAGACTTAGTACTAATTAATAACAAAGAAAGTTAAATCCTGCCACTTTTTTACAAAACCATAACAAAGTTGCCTGATTATAATTTTAGTTGAACGACAAAATAACGTAACACAGAGTTTTATTTTTTAGAGCCTAACTCAGTTTATATATAAAACAAGGTGCCTCCCCCTATCTGTTATTTTTTATATCAGCACCATTAAGTTATATTAAGAGCCTCCGATATTGTTACCACTATCACAGTATTATACAAATCAATCAAAACAAGAACTATACTGTAAAATAAGGATAATTTTATTATGACAGACTCGATAAATTATATCACAGCGAACATTCAGCCTTTTTCTGTATATTCTCCTGATAAAGACAACAACCAAATTACGCTCGAAACGGCCCTAAAAAAAAATCAGGGAATAGATAAAGTTACAATATCCTCGGAGGCTATAGAGAAATACAATACATCTTCCAAAACTGAATCCACTCCGGCAGATTCATGGAAAATGCTTTCCGGCTTAGATTCAGGGACCACACTTCTAAAAAACGGTAATAAACAGGTCGTAACAATAGACGGGACGAAACTGGAAATTCTCGAATATGACGGCGACAAACTCATCCGCTCTGTAAAAGGAGATATCACAGCCGAAGGAGCTGTTCTGGAAACAGAAATTTATGATGATAACGGCAAATTAACTCAAACAATAAATACGTCCTTGAAAACAATGGATGGCGGCAAAAAAGGAACATCCGCCAAAATAAGCCGAGATATTAAATGGTTTGAAAACGGCGAAATGACCAGACAGATGAGTGATCATATGCGCCTCCACAGTGAATATATCGACCCTGCCGAAAAAGGTTCCACAGAAAAGCCCCTCTCCCGGATGATTACAGATTTAACTAAAGCTCAATCTTCCGATCTAAATAAAATTACCGAAAGGGCAACTAAAGATACTCACACAACTAAATATTTTGCATCCATTCAAGAATTTGCAAACGGTAATATTTCCAGAAGTGTTGTAATCAACAATAATGCAGACTTTGTGAATATAACCAACCGTTCAAGTAAACGTGTTAATGGAAGAGAAAAATGGACAACCGGAGAACTCAGTCATTCAAATGGACTTTCAGTCACAATGCAGAACTATGATTCAAACGGAGACCTTCTACGCGAATCATCTTTTAATGCAAGCAACGTGAATGACAAAGATACAACTGATGGCAAGATTGAACAAAAAATGTCCGTGTCCTGGTATAATAAGGGAGATCTGGTCAAAAAAAGTTCCGGTTCACTTTCTATGGAAGAAACCCCTCATAAAGGGCTGCCATCCAGTGCAACATTACTGAAAACTCTTGGCCTAGAAGAAAAAGAATATGCCACACCCAAAACAAAAACAGCGATAGAATTACTTGCCGTACCTCTAATGGAAAGTTCATCCAAAGCAGAATTTTACAACAATTCAATTGCAGATCAAATAAACTCAGGATCATTTAACAGTTCGGAAAACATATCAAAATACGGAGAAGACGACCGACCATACAGTATCTCATGGGAAAATGAAATTTATAAAAACGGAGAACTGGCTGCACGGCAGGAAGACAAAGAATCAGCGATAGAAAACTTCGGACAAAAAGATATTGCCTTTCGCACCGGGGGAGCTCTCAGCGAAGACTATAGCGGCCCCATCATGCATAGAACCAGCCATGTCGACGAAAGTTATGAAAACGGATCCCTCAAAAAACAAGCCAGCATTGAATCTTATGAATATATTCAAGAAGTAAAAAAAGGTTCGGATAAACTTCTTACCCGAACCAATGCAACACAGGGGACAGGCTACGACAAACAGCACGTCAGTGAACTTTACGAAGGAGGAGTTACCGAGCACGATGTTCAGGCAAACGCCGCATCCAAAGCGATGAGCGGTGAAGTAGGCCTAACACTCGAAGACAGCCGATCTATACTCAGATCTTTAAGCGATAAAAACTCAGGCCCTAAAAATCATGAGTATAAAGTTAAATTTGATCCGGCATAAGCTCCATATGATTAATTCCTGAAAAGACTAAGCTAAATTAGCTGGAGCTAGGATTCTTGTGCCCATAATCTATTTTTTAAGAACCAAGGTCATAGCAGAAGAAAAACAACGTCTCCGTACCAGCAGAAGCACAATAATCGATGAAAGCGCAGTCGAAGCAACAAGCATAAACATGACGACAATCTGATAGCGCACAGCCTCTTCAGGATTTGCTCCTGCCAGAATCTGACCTGTCATCATACCGGGAATTGAAACCAGCCCTACACCCATCATAGCGTTAATCGACGGAATCATGCCCGCGCGCAAAGCTTTACGAAAAATATCGACCGTGGCTTCCTTAAAATCCGCTCCGTGACAAAGCATCATTTCCACTTCATCGCGACGATTTCTAAGTTCAGAAAACAACCGCTCGAGCGAGATAGCAAGAGCATTCATAGAATTTCCCGCCACCATGCCGCCAATCGGAATAAAATATTGAGGAGTCCACCACGGATCAGCGCCGATAACTACTTTTGTCACCAACGCGGTAATAAGAGTGCAGCTGAAAAGAACTGCCACCGTTGTAGGAAACAGATAAGATACACTTTTTTCCTTTACCCGCCCGTGAACAATACGCACGGAAAAGAAAGCCATTACAGCGTACAACCCCATCACCAGCAAGGCATTATTAAGCCCGAAAAGAGCGTTCAGCAGATAGCCCATTGCAAACAGCTGCAAGAAAGTACGAACGGCACCTATGGCAAGATCTTTCTCCAGTTTCAATTGATAAAATACTGAAACTGCGCCCGAAATAGTCACAAGACTAAGCGCAATCATTAATTGCGGCCATGAAATAGATATAAAAGAAGTTGTCATCAGAGCACCTCAACTTTGCCGTCTGCCACGGTAATATGCATATGCGGACATGTCGGGTGATAGCTGGTGTGACTTACCATTAATATGGCAATCTCCTGCTTTGCCAGATCTTCCGCAACTTCCTCAACCCGTTCCCGGCTTTCGCGGTCAAGCGAGCTTGTAGGCTCATCAAAACAAATAGCATCCGGCTTACTCAAAACAGACCTGATAAGACATATTCTCTGCCGTTGCCCCACCGAAAGAGAACTGGCTTCCGCATCAAGCGAAACTCCCTCAAGAGCAAGTTTTTCCATCCATACCATGAGAAATTTATCATCTGGAGTGATGGATTTCTTTCTGATTTGCAGAGTGAACGGCATCAGGAGATTATCACGAACACTACCGGGCAGAACAATAGGAGTCTGCTGAACAAAGCCGATTCTGGTTCTGAGTTCCGGCGGATAGAAAGTATCAATTGAAGTACCGCGCAAAAGAATTGCGCCCTGCTGTACTTCTTCCAGCCGGACGGCAAGACGAAGTAAAGTAGACTTGCCCGCACCGGACGGCCCTGAAATCAGAACAAATTGCCCCGCAGGCACAGCAAAAGAGATATCATTCAACTCAAGCCCATCGGGCCAACTGAAATTCACGTTTTTAAATTCTAGAACAGGAACGCCCTGCTCAACTTCATCCGGTTGTGGAATGTTCATTTTTGTCTCGGTTATATTGTTTAAACCCAGCCCTATTTAACCTTACCTTTCTTCTTGATCACACGGCGGGGCTGAGCAGTTGCATTCTTCATATTATCAGAAAAACTTTCCTGTTTCGTAAAATCCATAAAACATACATCAGAGCCGTCAACGGGAAGGTCTTTCACAAATATACGCTCTATAGGCACGACAACCGGACTGACGACAAACGAAACAACTGTGCCGACAAGATTCAACGCACTGAGTTTGATGCCGAAGTCTTTAAAGGTCCCGTGAACAGCCACCGGAGTCGCAAGATTGAAAAACTCAGGCCGCTTCGGTGTAGGTGCGGCTTCAAGGTCAATATTGCGCTTCTTAAAATCAATCGCGGCCTTTCCAAAGATTCGCATCTTTGACGTATCAACCACAATGGATTCGGAATCCATCATACCGTTCTTAATGCCCATTTGAAGTATAGCGCAGTTTATTTTTGACTTTTCCTTTTCCACACTGTCCATAACAGCGGTAAACAGGTTTACTGCCCAAAGATCAATAATTCCTGACTCAAGATTCTGAGGCTTGGCACCGATGCGGAAATGACCATTTGCATATTCCATAATAGAATTAAAATCCGGTGCTTCGGACTTTAAAGAAATATCCAAACTGATAAGCCCGCCCATATCCGTATCAGGTTTGGCTTCTCGGGCTATAATACCGTAATCGAATTTATCTATCAGAGCATTAATGCCGGCATTAACTCCCTGTGTTGTTATAGCAAAGGTTCCGTCAAAGTGAGCTGCGCCCCCGGGGATATATAAATCCAGAGGATCAATGGAGAGCACGCCGTTTTTAAGAGTTATAGCCAGCACTCCGCGCCCAAGACTGCTCTTACCTTTTTTAACTTCCTTTGCTTCAAATTTAAACTGGGCATCCAGACTGTTCATAAGTTCGGGACTTAAAAGATGTCTGACCTCAGAGCCGGAATCCACCTCAACATCAATTTTCGAAGTAGCATTAACGGATGGCTCATCCTGACTTCCACCGGAAGGGGACCAGCCGTCCAAATTAAAATCATCAAGCTGAATCAATTCGGCTGTAAGCTGCGTTTTTATGTCCGGTTTCGCCTTTGTCCCGGGCACTTTAGCGATATAATTAGATAAACTTCCGCTACCGACCAACCTGCTTTCCCCTACCCGCACATCCAGTTTTCGCAGACTGGCCTTACCTTTTCGTGCGTTCAATTCGCAAATGATTCCGTAATTTTTAAAAGGAGGAAGGTCAACTTTAAGTAAAGAATTTAAAGTAGTTAGATTCTCCCCCTTTACTGAAACACTTAGATTGGCAAATCCGGTTGAAGATGGAAGTTGTACTTCTCCAGTCAGAGCGAACTGAGTCCGGGCAATCTCACCATTTATTTCCGCCCAGCTTTTCTGCGTTGCTAAAAATTCTGAAAGAGATCCGACCTTCACACCAATAGTATAAGGATGCGCACCTATTATCCCCTTAAAATCCAGATAAAAAGGTTCCCCGGCCCTACCAGCTCCATTGCATTCATCAATACGATACTCTGATCTTAGTCCGGGAACTATTTCGGTAACTTGAATATCTTTAAATAAAATTTTCTGGATGCTTAAAGAATCGGAGGTCAGCTCTAAATGATTCTTCGCAGATTTCAGATCCGCAGATTCAGGTTCAATTTTCAGATGATCCGTGGCTCCGGTACCTTTGATCTCCATATCCCAATTAACGGAACCGTCCTGCTTACTTTCAAGATTAAGTCGAATCCCTTCAACCGTAAGCTCGTGAATTTCAATCTTCGCAGCCAATAATTTTAGGGCATTAACATGCAGTCTTGCGAATTTCAGAACAGCAAAATTTTTATCTGAAAAACCGGGGGGGTTGGCTATAGTAACATCAGCAACTTCAATAGCGGGACTGAGGGACGTAACAAACTTAAGCTCTCCGCCGAATGTAACTTTGCGACCTAAGGCATAGGAAGATACTTTTTCCAAAGAAGGTTTAAGCAAAGTAGCATCAACCGGAATCTCAAAAAAAAGGATTGCGGCAACAGAAAGGACAGTCAGAACCACCAAACTTAAACCCGTTAATAAAAGTATGCGAATAGCCCTGAAAAAAGACATGTCCCCTCCTGAAAGTTATATCACGCGATAATTATAAAGAGCGGTTTACCATTTAAGCATGTATCGTCTTTAATTGATGTTCCAACCTATGTCCGCTATATAAATAAAGAGTTATTTAAATCAATATCTACTCGCTGACACTAAATTATCAATCAACTACACCTAATTAACTACGGCTAATAAAAATGACTATCAATAAAAATAACATTAATTCAGAGACTAAGAAAGCAGCAGAAGAGTATGTCGAACATATTTTCTACCAGTCAGACAGTGACTGTAAAATAGTAAAAATGTTGAAAGAAGATGCAAATGAAAGGGTTTACCATGACATGGTTGATAACCCCGATGAGTTCAAACAAAAACCTCAGCTTTTATCTATTGAGCCTTGGAATGGTACAAAGCCTTCAAGCCCTCTTGAATTTTTAAGGAAAAAGAAAGTCGTGCTGCCTTCTTTACCGCAAGTTTTAATTCAAATTAAACGTGTCATTAACGATCCCCAAAGTACTATTGATGATCTAGTTGCAGTAATCAGCAAAGACCCTAAACTAGTTGCGGCAGTACTGCGCCTTGCCAACAGTAGCATATATAATCTTAGCGAGAAGATTGACACGCCAAGCAAAGCAGTTGCTGTTTTGGGCTTAAAAAAGGCGGGGCTTTTATCTCTTGGAACAGTGTCACTCAGTATGTTTAAAAAGTCTGAAGTTGCCGTTCTTGAACTTGAAAAATTCTGGAAACACTCCATAGCCTGCGGAATAATTGCTCAGGAAATTGCCCGCACGGCAAAACTTGGCGATCCTGAACATTTCTTTGTGTCGGGTCTTCTCCACGACATTGGAGTTCAAATAATTTTTGAAAGTGAAAAAAGTCTTGCTCTCGAACTGATTCGTGTCGCCGAAACAAGGCAAATAAGTTTTTATGAAGCAGAAACGGAAGTGCTGGGATTTAATCATGCGGTTCTGGGAGGAATTATCAGCAAAGACTGGGATCTTCCGCAAACACTTATAAGAGCCGCTACCGGTCATCACGATCCGGAAATAATCAAAACAGATCCTGAAGCCGCAGTTGTCCATATTGCTGATTACATCGCCAGAGCTCTTGGCTATGAACTTGGATTGTCAACGACTATAGGCAATTTAAATAAAGACGCATTAAAAAATATAGAAATAACTGCTGAGCAAATTAAAGAACTGATTCCTGAATTTAAAATATTGATTGGTGAAACTTTTAAAATACTGACCCCAGAATAAAAAACCCTCCTGCCGTGCGGTTGCCAAACCACATAAGTCGAGATATCTTGGGCATAATGAATGACACCGGAGGAAGCATGTCCAAGACAAAAGCAACAGAAGAGATATCCAGAAGACAAGCGCTTAAACTGATTGCCGGGGGCACGTTAGGTGTTCTTACCGGATGTGCTGTTAATCCCGTTACCGGTGAACAGCAGCTCATGCTAGTTTCAAAGCAAGAAGAAATACAGCTCGACAAACAGAACTCGCCTCATCAATTTTCTGCCGACTATGGCGCTGTGCAGGACAGTGAAATCAATCAATACGTCACACAGGTGGGGCAATCTCTCGCCGCCACCAGTCACAGACCGGACATGCCCTATAATTTCCGCTGCGTGAATGCCAATTACGTCAACGCGTACGCTTTTCCCGGCGGCAGCATTGCCTGTACCCGCGGTATTATGCTCAAGCTCGAAAACGAAGCAGAACTAGCCGCGCTGATAGGTCACGAAATAGGCCACGTAAATGCAAGACACACAGCCGCACGCATGAGTTCCAGCATGGCAACTCAGGGTGTTCTCGCCATAGGTGCCGGAGTTCTCGCGACACAGAACAGCGACCTTGCCCCGCTGGCAGCCGGACTTGGCGGAATAGGTGCAAGCCTGCTTCTCGCCAACTATTCCCGTGCCGACGAACGACAGGCGGACAGCCTCGGCATGAACTATATGAACAAAGCGGGATATGACACGGAAGGTATGGTCGGCCTTATGGATGAGCTCAATAAGCTGCACAAAACGGAACCTTCATTCGTACAGCAGATGTTTGCCTCCCACCCCATGAGCAGAGAACGCTACGACGACGCAGTTAAACAACGCAACACAACCTACGCCGGTAAGCACGGTAAAATTCTGCGTGAACGATACATGGACAACATCGCCTCCATCCGCAAAATCCAGCCTGCCATTGAAGAGATGCAAAAAGGTGAAGAATCCATGAGCAAAAGGGCTTTTGTAAACGCTGAGGAACACTTTTCCAAAGCCCTCAAAATTGCGCCAAGCGATTATGTAGGGCTGTTGCTCATGTCTAAATGTCAAATGGCACAGAACAAAAACAGAGAAGCAATACAATTTGCTGAACACGCCAAGAATGTTTATCCGGCCGAAGCACAGGCTCTCCAGATTGCGGGAATATTAAACTTTGAAACAAAGCAATATAAACAGGCATTAGTTGATTTTAATGGGTACGATAAAAGGTTGCCCGGCAACTCCATGATTACTTTTTTCAAAGGAATTTCCTACGAAGCTTTAGGAAACCGCCGCATGGCCGCGAGTGAATATTACAAATTCCTCCAAAACAATCGTGAAGGCAAATATGCTAAGCACGCATATGGACGGCTTAGTTCATGGGGATATACGCAATAGCAAGCCAAGTTAATTCTATAAATAAATTTAACTTTAGATGGAGACATTAATGAACCGCAAGGCAACTTTTACACTCCTCATAATGGCACTATTGTATTTTGCTACGCCATTTTCTGCACATGCCGCGGAAAAACTTGTCTTTTCAGGTATTGAATCCATTAACTCTGATATAAGCTTTAAAGTCCTTGAAGAAGCATATGGACGTATCGGAATTGAAATAGAACTAAAACATTATCCGATCCTGCGTGCATTACACTCATCCGATTCAGGCATTGTGGATGGTGAATTATTCAAAAAAAAAGGACTCGATAATAAATATCCCAACCTCACAATGATTCATGTCCCTGTGAACAACATTGAATCTATGGTTCTCACTAATAAATCATCCCCTCCCTTTACAGACTGGCAATCACTTGCCCCGTTCAGAATAGGAATCTACCGTGGGGTGGCTTTTACAAAAGAAAAAACAGCAAAGGCCGGTTGCACTCAAGTCTTCGAATTAGACACACATGATCAAATGATCAAAATGCTTGAAATAAACAGAATTGACGCGGCTATTGTCGCAAGAATTGCCGGATTGATTATTTTACGAAAAGCCGGACCAACCGAAATAAAGCTTACTGAACCACCTCTTGAAAGCTTCCCTGTTTATCACTACCTCAATAAAAAACACTCCAACCTCGTTCCCAAACTGACAGCAGTGCTGAAACAAATGCAAAAAGAAAGAAGGATACAGCAAATCCGCGAAGAAATTATTCAAAAGGAATTTGGAACACTTGGCAGGATGTAATTTTATAATTAGAAGAGGTTAATTGTAACCTTCCACCAAAACTCACTTGTTTTTTCCAGACTTAATCTGTTAGTAAGTGTGTACACGCTATCAATGATGTTATCATTTAAAAATATCAAAAAGATTTGGAAGGTATGATGCACTTACAAAAGTTTAACCTTTATCTATTATTATCAATTCTTCTATGTTTTCTTATTTTACCTTCTACAGTCTATGCTGAATCCTTTCCCAAACTCACACTTATAACAGAAGAATGGGAACCTTATAATTTCCGAAAAAACGGGACGATAGAAGGTATATCAACCGATGTGCTTATGCTTATGTTAGAAAGAGCAGGTTCTACGCAGGCACGAAATGACATAAAACTATATCCTTGGGCCCGTTCCTATAAAATGCTTCAAAAAAACACCAACACTCTTCTTTTTTCAACAACAAGGACCGAAGAAAGAGAACATATGTTTAAATGGGTCGGCCCAATTTTTAACACAAAATACCATTTTTATGCCCTAAAAAACAGGCACATAAAAATTAACTCATTTAAAGATCTTAAAAAATACCGCATAGGGACAATCAGAAAAGATGTTATCGAAGACCTGCTCGTAAAAAATGCTGACATGAACTCCAAAGATTTTGATCAGGTATCATCAACCTTACAAAATATAATAAAACTATCAGTTGGAAGAGTAGACCTTGCCGCTCAGAGTAAAGAATCCACTCTCAATTCGTGTAAAGAAGCAGGACTCAATCCTAATAATTTTGAATCTGTTTTTGTACTTGATAAAAACAGTGTATATTACGCATTTAATAAAGAAACACCTGATTCCGTAATAGCAATATTGCAAACAGTCTTTGATAATATTAGAAATGAGGGGAAACTGGCTGAAATTTTTAAAAAATATGGGAAATAAAAAATATTATAATCTCCACACATACAAGTTCTACTTTTCGGACTAAACTCTTCGCTTTCACTTTTCCTCTTTACAACCCAAATAGATTAACATACATTTTTATCAGCTAGGGGCGTCTTTTTAGACTGAGATGGCATTAACGCCTGTCCCTTCGAACCTGATGCGGGTAATTCTGCCGGAGGGAAGCTGCAATAGATTCTTATGCTTTTTCTATTTGCGCTTACCTTTTTTAAGGTAAGCGCTTTTTTTTTGCCGGAGCAAATTATGATTGTCATACTGAATGGGGAAAGAACCGAAATAAACAACAATACGAGCGTACTTGCACTGCTTGATTCCAAGCAAATAGCTGCGGACACAGTCGTTGTTGAATTGAACAAGGAAATAATCCCTTCCGACACTTTCTGTAATACAATGCTAAACGACGGAGATCATCTCGAAGTACTCCGTTTCGTTGGCGGAGGATGAAAAACACAATGAGCGAAGATCTTTTTGAACTCGGTGGTCGCAAATTTAACAGTCGCCTACTTAGCGGTACAGGCAAATTTGCCGATGATTCAATTATTCCTGCTGTATGCGAAGCTTCCGGTTCTGAGATTATCACCGTCGCACTACGCCGGGTTGATCTTGAATCAAAAACTGACAATGTCATTAATTTTATTCCTAAGCACATGCAGCTTCTGCCCAACACTTCCGGAGCAAGAACAGCCGATGAAGCTGTACGCATCGCCCGTTTAGCCAGAGCTATGGGATGCGGAGACTGGATAAAAATCGAAGTTATCTCAGACAACAAATATCTTTTACCTGACGGATACGAGACAGCCAAAGCCACCGAAATTCTTGCCAAAGAAGGTTTCATTGTTCTGCCGTACGTCAATGCTGACCTCTACATAGCACGTTCTCTGGTTGACGCCGGAGCTGCCGCTGTTATGCCTCTCGGCTCACCTATCGGAACAAACCGCGGCCTCCAAACCCGTGAAATGGTACGCATCCTAATTGAAGAAATCTCCCTGCCCATCATCGTTGATGCGGGCATAGGCCGTCCTTCTGAAGCATGCGAAGCAATGGAAATGGGTGCTGACGCATGTCTGGTCAACACTGCTATTGCTACAGCCTGTGATCCCGTCACAATGGCAAAAGCTTTCGGCCGGGCTGTTAAAGCTGGACGCGAAGCATACCTTTCCGGCCCCGGAGCAAAACACCGCCAAGCAATGGCTTCATCTCCTCTTACCGGCTTTTTGAGCGAGGATTAGGCAATGAGCTTTTATCCCATCTGCGCTGAATACGGAGCTTTACCCCTCGCAGAAAAATTTGCCGCGGTAACAGAAGACGATGTCCGGCGCGCAATAAACGGTACCACAGCCAGCCCCGAAGATTTCATGGCCATGTTAAGCCCTGCGGCTGTCCCCTTTCTCGAAGAAATGGCGCAAAAGGCGAACAAGCTGACTGAGCAGTATTTCGGTAAAACAATTCAAATGTTCACCCCGTTATACCTTTCCAATTACTGCACCAACCGTTGCATATATTGTGGATTCAACACCACAAATAATATCAAACGCGATCATCTGGAGCCGGAACAGGTCGAAGAGGAAGCTAAAGCCATTGCCGCCACGGGAATGAAACAGCTGCTCATCCTTACCGGAGATGCACGCACCAAGGCTTCCCCGGAATACCTTGAATCCTGCACAAAGATTCTCAGCAAGTATTTCCCGTCAATCTCAATTGAAATTTACGCTATGGAAGTTGAGGAATACGCCGCTCTGGTAAAAGTTGGAGTGGACGGGATGACAATGTTCCAAGAGACCTACAACGAGGAACTTTATCCCACGCTGCATCCTGCCGGACCTAAAAAGGATTTCCACTTCCGCCTGAATGCACCGGAGCGTGCTTGCAAAGCGGGAATGCGGGTGGTCAACATCGGTGCTCTGCTTGGACTGGATGACTGGAGAAAAGACTCTCTGCTTACCGGAATCCATGCCGCTTATTTACAGAAAAAATATCCCAATGTTGATATAGCTGTATCCCTTCCCAGAATGCGTCCTCACGCCGGATCTTTTCAGCCCGCTTCTATAGCCACTGACCGTGACATGGTTCAGAACATGCTTGCACTCCGCCTTTTTCTGCCGCGTGTAGGTATCACTGTTTCCACGAGGGAAAGTCCTGAATTCCGTGAACAGATTCTACCGCTCGGCGTTACTAAGATGTCAGCCGGAGTTTCGACTGAAGTTGGCGGACACAGTCAGAAAGGTGAAAAAGTCGGACAGTTCGATATCTCCGACGGACGCAGTGCCGCAGAATTATGCGCGGATCTCAAAAAACACGGTTACCAGCCTGTTTTCAAAGACTGGCAGTGTCTGGACGAGCATTACGGAGAACCGATTTGAACCTGACGGAACAAGGCATAGCCGCCTATCTGGGCGAAGAACGGTTAAAATATATCCAGACCGTTACCATCGGTATTGCCGGAGCAGGCGGTCTTGGTTCCAACTGTGCCATGCATCTGGTCCGTAGTGGATTCAAACGGTTTGTGCTGGTGGATTTTGATCAGATTGAAAAATCCAACCTCAACCGCCAGAGCTATACATTGAAACAGCTGGATCAATACAAAGTCACAGCTCTTTCCGAAAATATGCTCGCAGTGAACCCCGACCTAGACCTTGATGTGCTGGCAACGAAAGTTACTCTGGAGAATATGCAACCCCTTTTCGAACGCTGCGATGCGGTTGTCGAAGCGTTCGATGACCCAAAGATCAAAAGGAACTTTGTCGAATCATTCCTGCCTACCGAAAAATTAGTTATCGCAGCCTCGGGCATAGGCGGCACCGGCAATGCTGATGCCATCATCACCCGCAAGGTACGTGATAACTTTTACATAATCGGAGACATGGTAACCGAGTGTTGCGCCAAACAACCGCCCTTTTCACCGAAGGTCGCCATTGCCGCAGCCAAACAGGCTGACGTTATTCTCAGCTACTATCTTGATAAATTCGAGACAGAAGGAGGCGCAAAATGAGCGCGATAAAAATCACCAGAAAAACTATTCTCGACACGGACATTTACTGTCTGACCGCAGAAAAGTTTTCGCTGGGCCGTTCCAATCTTGAAGTGATCAAGGCCATGCTCGACAACGGAATCAAGCTTGTCCAGTACCGCGAAAAAGAAAAGAAGATGGGACTCAAATATCAGGAGTGTCTCGAAATCCGCAAGATGACCCGCGATGCAGGAGCCGCCTTCATCATTAATGATGACATCGACCTAGCCATACTGGTTGAAGCTGACGGCGTGCATATCGGGCAAGAGGATTTCCCCATTGAAGCAGTGCGTAAACTGGTTGGAAACGACATGGCAATCGGCCTTTCCACCCACAGCCCCGAGCAGGCACGCAATGCACTTAAACGCGGCGCGGATTACATCGGAGTTGGTCCGGTTTTCCGCACCTTTACCAAAGACGATGTCTGCGATCCAGTAGGATTTGAATATCTGGAATATGTTGTTGAAAACATAGACATCCCCTTTGTCGCCATCGGCGGCATCAAAGAAAACAATGTAGCAGAAGTGGTCCGGCACGGCGCACGCTGTGTGGCACTGGTTACTGAAATAGTAGAAGCCGACAATATCGGAAACAAAATCAACGCCCTGCGTGACGCTATGCTGTCCGCGGCAGAAAGTTAAAAAAGCCTGAAAAGGAGTTTATCATGACATACACCACACAAATGGACGCAGCCCGTAAAGGCATTGTCACCCCTCAGATGGAAATAGTTGCCCGCAAGGAAAACGTCCGCATTGAAGACCTCATGGAGCGCATGGCTAAAGGGACTGTAATCATCCCCGCGAACAAGAATCACAAAAATCTTGATCCCGAAGCTGTGGGCGAAGGCATGAGCACCAAGATCAATGTAAATCTTGGTATTTCCAAAGATTGCTCTGAAATTGAACCTGAAATGGACAAAGTCAGAATGGCTTTGGAAATGAAAGCCGAAGCTATCATGGACCTCAGCTGTTACGGAAAAACACGTGAATTCCGTCAGCGTCTGCTTGAAATTTCACCGGCTATGATCGGAACTGTTCCAATCTACGATGCCGTTGGTTTCTATGATAAAAACCTTCAGGATATCACCGTAGACGAATTTTTTGACGTTGTTCAGAAACACGTTGAAGACGGCGTTGACTTCCTTACCATTCACTGCGGTCTGAACAGACACACCGCTGATAAAGTTAAACAGGGCGGAAGGCTCACAAACATCGTATCCCGTGGCGGTTCACTGCTGTTCACTTGGATGGAAATCAATCAGGCTGAAAATCCATTCTACGAACATTTCGACCGCCTTTTAGATATCTGCGAAGAGTACGACGTTACACTAAGTCTCGGTGACGGCTGCCGTCCCGGTTGTCTGCATGATGCCACCGATGCGTGTCAGGTTGAAGAGCTTATCACTTTAGGTGAACTCACCAAACGCGCATGGGAACGCAACGTACAGGTCATGATCGAAGGCCCGGGCCACATGGCTATGAACGAAATCGCAGGCAACATGATGATGGAAAAACGTCTCTGCCACGGTGCACCGTTCTACGTATTAGGACCACTGGTAACAGACGTTGCCCCCGGTTATGACCACATCACAGCCGCAATCGGCGGTGCTATCGCAGCCATGAACGGAGCAGATTTCCTCTGCTACGTGACACCTGCTGAACATCTGCGCCTCCCTACACTTGACGATATGAAAGAAGGGATCATCGCAACCCGCATTGCAGCCCACGCTGCCGACGTTGCCAAGGGTCACCCCGGCGCAAGAGACTGGGACGACAAAATGAGTAAAGCACGCGCCGCCCTAGACTGGAACGGCATGTTCGATCTCGCTATGGACCCCGTTCGCCCTAAAGAATACCGTGAATCCTCCATGCCGGAACACGAAGATTCCTGCTCCATGTGCGGTAAGATGTGTGCGGTTAGAAATATGAATCGCGTTCTTGCAGGTAAAGATATTCAGCTTGATGATTAATTTTTATTAATTATATATAGTTGTAATATTTGGAATTAGATTACCCCGGCGGATTTTGTGTCTGTCGGGGTATATTTGTTTTTAAATTAATAGACGAATTATTCTTCACTCTAATTTGAAAGTTGTTTAGTTTAGTTGCTTAGCTCTTAATTCTTCCATATAATCCATAAAATAAATACCATATCAGGAGAATCTTATGGATCAAATCGCAACGGCAGGCTTGGATAATTTGGGATATATATTAGCCGCACTAGGAGCATGCGCGTGGATTCCACAAGTACCAACCTTATGGAACAAATACATTTCAAAACCAAAAATATCTATTACGGCAAAAAGTATTGAACTTGGATTTGATCTTAATGGTCCATTACTTAATATGAACCTCGCACTGTTGAGCCAAAATAAATCAGGTACAATTGGAACAATAAAAGCAATTATTACACATGAAGATAAACAAGAAACTACATTTGAATGGTCTACCATTGCAAGTGGAGTTGAAAACAAAAGTACCGACAATAATGGAGGTACAATAACAAATAGATCTTCAGTTGAAGCCCTTATGCTTCACCTTCCCTTAGATTTTACACAAGTAATTTCATTATGGTTTTTTAGTAATTTAAAAAAAGCTAGATTTGATAATATTATTTTCCCTTTTGAATATAAAATTGATCGAATGTGTAGAGATAACCAGCTAGACAATGAAGCCCTAGAAAAATATTTAAAGAACAACACAGAGTGGACCAACGTAAAAGATCTCATACCTGAAATGTTCACTTGGAAAGCTGGTAAATACAAACTAACTTTATTAATTGAAGCTTTAGATGGAAAAATTTCCTACACACCACAGACTTTCAAATTCAAAATAAATACGAATAGTGCAGAAATACTCAAAGATAATATTGAAACAACTTTGCATAACATGAACGAAACACTCATATGTAAAATAAACCCTACGTACCAAAAACAAAATAAAGCCTACTATTGGCAAAACTTTATGTTAGAAAAATGCTAATTTTTCAGCATGTTTTCAAGCTTCCAACATTTATCCCTCAGCACACGAAAAGGACTCCCAGTGAAACAGGATAAGAAAAAAGCCTTATTCATCGTTCACAAGATGTTCGCTGAAATCATCTTCGACTTCCAATCGCTAGAAGGAATGCCGTTCACTTTTCCAGAGGTACAAACATACCTCCAAGGCATCACTGTGGGTGGTCATAAAATCGCGGATGAAGATAAACTAAAACAGCAGATTCTCGGCTGGGAAAAACTGATTGAGCTGGTCAAAACAGATCGCTTTGCTATCACTAAAGAAATCGCCTGTTCCATACAAAAAGTTATCGCAAAAGATGAAGCTCTTGAAATCGGACAATTCAGGTCTGGACAGGTCGGCATTTCCGGAACGGAATATGAGCCTCCTAAAGCTGATGAGCTAGAAAATTTATTTCCAATCGTAATTAATGAAATATCAACTTTATCAAACACTTGTGAACAAGCTTATCGTATCCACTTAGACTTTGCGCGTAGCCAATTCTTTTATGACGGAAACAAACGCACAGGCTTGCTCATGGCAAACGGACATTTGCTTAGCAACGGATATGCCCCCCTCTCTGTTCCTGCTAAATGGCTGACTGAGTATAATACCGGCATGATCAAATTTTACGAAACAGGCGACCGTTCCGAGATGATGATTTTTCTAAAGAAATGTCATGAAACTATGTATGGACGGTTTGAATAATTACGACTTAATTTTTCCCGCATTTCCTTTGTCCACCCCACTCATGTGTGTTATACTTCTCCTAAACCCAGCTTCTGAGCAGGTCATCAGAGGTATCACACATTATGGAGGCGAATTATGGATAAGGTTTCCTTCAATGCTTATGAACGCGAACTGGAACCCGGATATCGGGCAATGATTGATAAGGCTGAATCTACCGAGGATATTCGTAAATTTTACGAGCGCACTGCCTTGGATTTTCTGCAAAAAGCTGTAGGTGATCAGTTCGACATTGGAACGGACTCTCTCATGTTCGCCCCGGATTCCAAGCCAGGATACCTGCTTTCTCCCCCTCTCATGGAAAACGCTGATTTTCAAGCTATTGTAGACCAATCAGACCTTACAAATATTCTCAACCGCTTTACGGAGAGAGCTGTAAATAAATATGCCCATATGGACCGGAAACACCCGGACAAGACTGAGGCAAAAATAAATCCCACTCCGGGTCAACGAAACAAATAACCAGAACATTTTTCTGCACAAATTATATACCGAGACCTGTTTCCTGATCACATGACACAAAAAAAGGCTTGGAAGATTTTTCTTCTAAGCCTTTATAATTACAACTATTAAACTTATATTTTTATTTTACGGCAGCCAGCAATGCATCTGCACCTAAACGTTTAATGGTGCCGCTTGTACGTTCGCGTTTTCTACCATTTTCGCGGTAATAAACTAGAGCTTTACCGATCAGGCTCAAGGCTTCGTCTTCACTTACATTTTTACCCAGTTGAATTCCTACGCCCGCATTTCTTGTCGCTGCGCCGCCGAAATAAACATCCCAACCTTTGGGGGCTCCAACTAAGCCGATGTCACGGATAAAGCTTAAACCACAGGCCATCTTACAACCGGACACGCCACTTTTAACTTTAAACGGATAAGGCCCGTTCTCTTTGACCAAGGCCAATATTTTATCGCCCATAGCGCGTGTTTTCTGCACACCGTAGATACAGATTCCGGCGCCACTGCAAACGGATAATCCGGGAGGAGCTTTCTCAACAGCTATGCCAAGACTTGCCACAACTTCACTTAGTTTTGCTTCGGGAATACCTTCAAGATTCATACGTTGTCCGGTCGTCGCCCTTAGCGAAGTCAGATTAAACTTAGCCATGGTATCCATGACTGTTTTCAACATACCGACAGTGAGTTGTCCCTGATTAATACATAACCGCAAAGAATAAGTACCGTCTTTACGTTTAACAGGCGAAACAACTAAAGATTCAGAATCAATATTATCCATTAAAAAGCTCCTATATAGCTAATTTATCTAACTGGAAACAGATGTGAAGATTATCAGGTGAGTTTTTTTTCGATATTATTTATATCACTTTCGCGAAGCAACGGAAGCTTAATTACGAATCTTGTCCACTGACCAGGTTCAGAAAAAACTTCCATACTGCCGCCGTGCTGATCGGTTATGATAAAGTAGGAAACCGATAAACCTAAACCTGTACCTTTTCCCGTAGCCTTAGTGGAGAAAAAAGGCTCAAAAGCTCTATTGCAAATATCCGGATTCATGCCCGGGCCGTTATCTTCAATTTGAATGACTGCCATGCCATCCTTTTCAGAAGTCCGCAACACGAAAAAAGGACTGCCATCTTTGTAATCCTTTTCAGTCATAGCCTCTCCGGCGTTCTTAAAAAGATTAAGAAAAACCTGTTGAATCTGATTACCTTCACAATATACAGGGGGCAAACTTGGATCGTACTCCCTATACACTGATATCTGCTTAAAATCATAAGATTTTTTAAGATCATAATCGCTCATAATCAATTCAATAGATTGATCCAGAAGAACAGCTATGTCGTGTTTGGTGAAATTATCACCGCTTTTTCTGCTGAAATTGAGCATGTTGCTTACAATTTTTGCTGCCCGGTTTCCAGATTCATAAATACCGTCAAGCATCTTAGGAATTTCACGCAATTCCAGATAGGCACGCAACTTATCCAAGGCAACATCGCACTCATTTGCAGCATCAATATTACTCTTCTTTTCCCCAAAAAGGCGATTCCTTATATTCTGAGTGTACCCAAGGATGGCGGCCAGAGGATTGTTAATTTCGTGAGCCATTCCTGCGGCTAACCCTCCTACAGAAAGCATCTTCTCGGACTGCACCAGAATCTGCTCAAGGCGGACGCGCTCTGTTACGTCGTCGATACGGATAACCGCCCCGTCTATTCCGTTAGCAATTAGGGGAAAGATGGTTATATTTTCATAACGTATCACCCCGTCAATCATATGGACCCGCTTGGAATCCTCCAAAGGGGAACGACAGCGCATAGCCTCATGAACCCGCTCCATCTCGTCAGAAAGATAAGGCAATATCTCTCCCAAAGGATGCCCGGTAACCGCTTGCTTCTTTAATCCCGTGGCCTTTTCAGCCTGAATATTCCATTGAGTAATATCACCCTCGGCATCAACACTCACCAATACCGACGGCATAGAATCAATGATGTTAGCTATATAATTTCGCGCATTGAGCAGATCAAGTTCACCCTGTTTACGTTCAGCAATATCTGTAATCACAGCCATAATTCGCAATCCCTCAGGCAAATCGAGTCGCCGCAACCTTACATAAGTTGGAAACTCACTTCCGTCCTTTCGGCGTGCTACCCAGTCAAAGGCCTGCAACCCGTGTTCGATGCACGAATCTATCAGATGCAGAGCGTCCTTCTCAGTCAACCCACCACCACTGATATCTTCAATACTTAGATTATGAGCCTCGTTCAATGAATGACCGAACGTGTTCTCAAAACTTTGGTTCGCATCGAGAATAGAGCCTTCGGCATCATGCAAAATAACAGTGTCGGGCAAAGTATCGAGAAGAGACTGCAATCTTTCAGTCGAAGCCAGTAAACGCTGACGAGATTGAAAGAGAGCCTTGCTCATCTGGTTGAAAGTCACGGCCAATTCGCCAATTTCATCGTCGGATTCGATAGGAATAAAGACCTTATCCTCCCCTCCGGACAAAGCCCGGGCGGCGCCAGTGAGCGCAAGGACCGGATGCGTGATGCCTCGGGTAACGCCTACTGCGACAAGAAGGACAGCCAGTACTATGCACAACACAACCACAAGGGCATAGTGCGACTGCGTAGCAATTTTAGCAAGATTAGCAGCTTCGGAATAACCGAGCACTATGGTCCAAGGCATATAGCGAAGGCGAACCTTAACATTCAACGTAGGTTCGCTGTCTGGCCCATACAGAGAAGTATGGAAAAATGTAACACCGGGATCAGACAGTTCCTTCCTGCTCATACCAATAACAAGCCCTTGATCAGATTCAACTGTGATACGCCTCTCGGATGCAATCTGCGTCTTGACGTTCTGATACAGTGTAAAAGTAGGAGTAAGCACTAAATCCGGTCGATGACTATCCGCCAATCGGAGCCCCTCGTCACCGAAAAGAGCAGCACTGAAAGCATGATCCTCTATGTCCATCCTCGGCAGAATCATCTGCTGAAGAACTGCAGCATTGTAACGGGAACGCAATACACCCAATATACGTCCTGAGGTATCACGCACCGGAGAGCTGAAATATAAGGACGGTTGCTGTGCGCTTTCTGACAGTCCCACAGCAGCGACATAAGGCAATCCTGTTTCTATAGGAATTAAAAAATAGTCCCGATTAGATTTGTCCAAACCTATATCATACCCGAAAGTGTCAGCCACTGCGCGGCCACTCAAATCCAGAAGAGCAAGAGAAGTTATGTTGGTCTGATCACGCCGCTTAAGCGAGGTAAGAATACCCATAGCCGCCAGTTCTTCCGGAGAACCTGCCCGCTTATCCGGAGGCAGAGACAGGTATTGCGCAAATTGTGAGATTGTAGATTCTGTTCGCACAGTGGAAAGATTTGCCAAGATAAAAGAATCGATAGACTCTGCTGTATGCGAAGCTGCGGCAAGCATGGCCTGACGGCTGTTCTCCGAAAGGGCTTCAGAGGTCACTTTCTGATCTAAAATGGATAGAATACAAATGGGAACCAGCGATATAAACAAAAAGGAACTGATCAGCTTGGTCCGTAGCCCCGTTGTCCATAAAAAAGCACGTAACGCCAAAAACACTACCAGCAACACAATGGAAACCAGCACCACCTCTGTAGCATTAGAAAAAAATAAAAAGACAGGCTCCTCTGCATGGCTTGCCAATACAGATCTTGCAAAAAGAAGCACAGCCAAGCTTATACACATAGACAGTGTAATTCTGAAGCTGAGAATGCGCCGGATAAACTTGATCATTTTACGTCGGCTCCCATGCCTTGCACATATGACGGATCAAGAATTTTGTTCAGATCAGGAGCCGTGAAAACGTCACCTACACTTATAAAAAAATCTACCTGCTTAGCGCCGGTGTCGAAGAGCGAAGTACGCTCATCCTCTTTAATAAAAGCCTTCTGATTATCCGAACGTGACAAGATGCGACAACCTTCTATAGAAATATCTTCGGCGCGCTGCCCTGTGGCCTTGGCAATAATAGCATCACACTCTTCCCTGTTTGCCATCCAGTATTCCTGTGCCTCAAACCACGCATCCACAAAAGCCTGCACCTCTGGGTGGCGCTTTTTCGCAACTGCCCCCTGAAAAACGATGACGTCAGGGACCATTCCCGGCGTATCAGCCGTGGTAAAAAGTACCTTATAACCTTTTGCCTCAGCCTTGGAGAGATAAGGTTCCCATGTGTACCCCCCTTGAATCTGTTCAGGCATAGTATCCAGAACTATTTCCGGCCCGACATCTACAAGGATAAGATCGTTTCGCGAAAGACCGTGACGGCGCAACAAAGTGGTGATTATGAACTCGCTTCCGGACAGCGCTCCTTGAATGCCTATGCGCTTTCCTGCCAAATCCCCCGGAGTAACAATATCCGAGGTTACAACAACTCCTTCAGCGCCGTCTGAGTTATCAGTAGCCAAAACTACCTTCATATTCGGAACATTAATTTTCAATAGTTCGTAAAGCCCTCCGTGAGCAGCATCAATCTTAGCAGCCGCAAAGTCGGAAAATATGTCGGTATACGAAGTGTAAAGTATTGGCTCTACCTGCACGCCGTGTTTATCGAAAAACCCTTTTTCTTTGGCAATAACAATGGGGTACCAACCGGGCCACAAAAACCATCCCACTCGTAGAGGTTTGGCCTGAACAGGCGGAGGAGTTTGAGAACAGCCCGGAAGAAGAACGACAGTTGCCGTTAGAATTAATACGAGGAAATATGACAAGAGTTTACGCATATCAAAACCTCTCGTGAAAGTTCGCGATGCAAGTCCTGCAAACCCAAATACCATCGCACTGAATGTTTATCAAATTAATTGCCGCACCCGAAAGACTGTCAGAGCATGCAAAATATAACTTTTTCTCAAAATTCATTGCAAAACATTTAAGATAAAAAAGCAAGAGCCGTTCCGATTTAAATCGGAACGGCTCTTATTATATACAAGAAGGAGGTTCTGCTCGTCTAAAATTATAATTAACTATTATCACTATTAATTTCTTCAATTATACTTTGAAGACGTTGTGCCTGCGAAGCTAGATTCATCACAGCTTCGGAAGACTGGCGCATCGCATCACTTGTTTCAGTTGAGATATTATTAATTTCATCTATTGCACGATTTATTTCTTCAGACGTGGAGGACTGCTCTTCACAAGCGGTGGCTATGCCTCTAATCTGATCAGAAACTTCATCGGTAAACTTCTGAATTCCTATTAGAGATTCGCCGGCATTCTTCGCCATTTCAGATACTGAAACAACTTCTTTTACAGTGTCTTCACACTGAGCCATACTGTTGCGTGTGCCATTCTGGATACCTGAAATAGCATCTTCAACTTCTTTTGTTGCGGTCATTGTTTTTTCAGCAAGCTTGCGAACTTCATCCGCTACAACCGCAAATCCACGCCCGGCTTCCCCTGCACGTGCAGCCTCAATTGCGGCATTCAGAGCCAGCAAATTAGTTTGATCAGCAATGTCAGAAATTACATCTATAATTTCTCCAATTTTTTCAGAACTATGTCCAAGCTGAACCATTTCATTCTGGAGATTTTCAGAATGTTTTTGGACTACGCCGATTCCACCAATCATTGTATCTACAATGTTTGCACCGGAGGATGCAGTGGCTTTGGCGTCATGCGCCGTACCCGAAGCATTACTTGTGCTTTCTGCAACTTCTAATACAGAGGCCGTCATCTGCTCCATAGCGGTTGCAGTTTCACTTGTACGCTGAGCCTGTATGTCGGAACCTCTGGACGACTGTTCTATTTGAGCTGACAATTCTTCTGATGCTGTGGAGATTATAGCTACAACTCCTTCAAGTTCGCGAGCCGCCTGCAGCATGCCTTCACGCTTGGCTGTTTCGGCCTGAGCTCTAGCTTCCTCTGCTTCGGCCATGGCCTGATGAGCTTTTTCTGTCTCGCCTGCGGCCAAACGGGTCTGTTCCTGAGCATGTGCAATCATGTCTTTAAGATTTGCAACCATTTTTATCAAAGCGCCTGCGAGGACTCCGACCTCATCTCTGGTTGTAACAGTAAGTTCGTGATCCAAATTACCTTCAGCAACAAAAGAGGCAAATTCAGTAGTAAGAACGATGGGTTTCGCTAAAGATTTTGCTATCAACCATGCAGCAAGAATCATAAGGGGAACAATTACCAAAATTACAAGCAATGATGAATTAACAACATTAGACTCCGCCTTCATTAATGCTTCAACAGACATTCCAATAAACCACATACCTAAATTTTGCCCGGAGATCCCTTTTATAGGCCAATATGCTGTCTGAAATTCTTTGCCGAGAATATTGTTACGAGCTAAAAAAACAGCCCCTCTATCAAGAACAGTCGAAATGACTTCAGGGTTACTAATTCTAGTGCCGACAACTCGTTGCCCGGACTTAAAGATTGTAGTCATTGCGCGTGTTTCTTTATTGAAAACCGTAACTTCCAGACCTGTAAATTCTTTAATATCATCAACAAAGGATTCCTTGTTCAAGGAAACACCAAGAGAAACGGTTCCAATTACTCTGCCATCATATTTAACAGGTGAAGAAGCACGTAATGAAAAAGGGACTTCTGTCCCTCTAACAACCCCGACCTGACTTTGATTGCTAAGCGCGGACCGCACTGTAGCTTGACTGTTTACATTATCGCCACGCCTATCAGAATGACCGCGGGCAAGAACTTTACCATCCGCATCTGTCACAGTAATCAGGTCAACTCCTGTTTCTCTTAAAAATAAATCAATCACCGATTTTAGCTTAGAATAATTTTTCGACTGAACAGCTTCAATCAGCTCGTCCTCGTTAGCTGCCATTTTAGATTCTTCAAGATACCCATTCGAAAGCGTGGCAATATGATTATCGACAACTTTTTTTAAGGTCTTGATGTTGTTGCTTGATTCAATTGCAAACCCTTGGGCCATGTAATGATCAACCGTAAAAAAAATGGATGATGCAGTTAGAAGCACCATACATACTGACATCAATACTATCTTATTCAATATACTGAACTTCATACAAAAGACCTTCTCTCTTTTTAATTAAAGAACTAAATTATCAACAAAAACTAAATGATCTATCGCCAATTATTGCTTAATTTTACAAAAATAAACGAATTTAATCATAATACTCCAAAAAACACTATTTGAAAAGCAAGTAATCGCTTATTATAAAAAACTTCAATTATAACAGACTTCTACATGCCGTTACTGGGCATCTTAATTAAATATATCCTCACGGTTAGTCCTCAAATTCTTTATTACAAATATCCTTGTTATCGTTTCGGTTTTGAACCTAAAAAAACACCCATCTTTAAAAATGGGTGTTCGGGGCATTAGAACCAACAAGCTGTTTACAACTCAGTTTACCAAGGGAGAGGATCTGGGATAACTATATCCTCAGCATAATCGAATCTCTCAAACTGAACTGCAAACCATTCAAAAAAAAGATCATTACTAAAAATACGGCGTCCAACTTCTACTTTATCCCATACCACATCCTCGTCGTCTGCAACCTCTTCTGAAGCTGTAGCCATCACGGCATTAATATCTTCAGGACAAAAGTAAGGAACATTCTCAATAACGAAATACCGAATCGTAAACTCTCCAAAATCAACTTGTTTCAAAGACAAATCACGCATACTCCCCCCTCAACACTCAACACTCAATGGTTAACTGCATTATCCAATCATGTCTTCTAAGATATATTATACCAGTTAAAACACATCATATATAAAGAAGTGTTCTTCCTTTCATGCCTTATTCAGATAAAAAAAGAACTTCACTTGAAAAAATGAGGTTCGTCAATATAGTAATGAAAATAAATCTTACAGCAAAAAAAAACTGTTTTATGTTAAAGCCGTACTGAATCTTTAGCCATTTCAGTTACGTCCTCATTTTCAAAATTATACAGTTTTACAGCTGTTTGTGAGTTTTCATCCGCCCTCTGTGGAGTTATAACCACAAAGGTCATTGTGACTTTATCTGGATTATGATCAATCCATGTTCCTGAGTTTACATAGACTGTTTTTTCCCCTTTATCACTTGTAGAAGCCTTTATTTTAGGGACATGGCTATGACCGAAAACAACAAGTTTTTTATCGGAAACGGGATTCATAAAATATTGGGTTACTGCCATATTATCCGTTTGGCTTGCAGAAAGAACATTATCAATTGCCTCGGCAGTGGGAATCGGCACAGGAACATTGTTGAGAAGACACCTTGCAGCCCACTTGTCTTCAATCCCATTAAAAAGAATTACCGAAATTGGACCTTTATCTACAGCTTGCGAAGGAAGTAAATCATTAACAGCATATGTCGCGGTAAACTTGTTAACATTTGTAACGATAATATTTTCGTTAAAAAGATTCTTTATAGGAAAGGCCTTCAACGTCCACTCCCATTTTTGCCAATATTTATATGGCAAAAATTGAGCGCTGTTCCACAAAGGATCTGGAACAACAAGGGGTACTACATCGGCTCCGCTTTTGCATTTCTGTACAACATGCTCCGCTGCAATTCGTGTAAAGAAATAGCCCGGAGGCAATATTGTTCCCGGGTCGATACTAACTTTATGAGAAATCGGATCCGGTGAACAAAAGAAATTGTATCGATGACCATGCTCAATTGCAATTTTAGGCTGTCCAGCGGGTGAATATGTTCCCAGACCCAACAACCCCGTATCACGAGCCTGATTTATTCCGGGCAATACGTTTTCAACATTTGCATCCGTGATAGTTAAATCATGATTTCCCGGAACATATGTAACTAAAATTTTTCCAGCTGTAATAATACGATTAAAAGCATCAAACACCCTGTTGTTGGTAGCAGCTATGCGCTCAACAAAATCGAACTGATCATATCCATTATAGGTATCAACTGTCGCCGGAACAAACCACTCGTCAAGCAAGTCTCCCCCGATAACAAGTTCTTTAACATTCGTTGAATCTTCAATTCTTTTGAGAAAATTTTCAAGAGGAATCAAATTATCTTTAGTTTCTGTATAACTTATATCAGCACCTAGATGGAGATCGCTTATAACTACAATTAAATTCCTTTCATCGCTGCCATTATTGAACGGGTCAAGGCCATCACCTGATTGGTAACATGAAGTAAATAGACAAGCAGGCCCCATGCTCATAACTGCAGCAGTGGTTGTTGCACTGAACTTCATAAAATCGCGGCGGGATATCCCTTTCTTTTTAAGACTGTTCTCAGTTTCAACATTTCCGATTTCATCAGATAATTTCATAAGAACTTACATCCCCCAATTTAAAATCAGCGGGTATTCCCCCCCGACAGCATACTTTTCAATCCAGAATCAGAAACATATCAAACGCCAGAACCGTGAATATAATAATTTTATTTTACAGCAGTGATTTCCCATATTTTTATTTAAATTCATTACAATCCTCAGCCCCTCTAGCGTATAAACTTAATAATACCAAAATATTATTAACATTATCACTCAGACGTTATTGAAAAGCAGCTACCATTAAGAAGAAACGGTTTACCCTTAATAAAAAAGGGCTAGCTAATTAATTAGCTAGCCCTTTGACATTATAACGATACTGAAAAACTCAGTTAATCACACAGAACTTTGTCTCTAATATCATTTTGATATGCTTTTTCTAATTTATTTTTGAAATTGTCAGGAGTCCAGTTTTTTACGAGTGTTTCAAGACGGCCAGAACATATCATGCCTTCTAATATTGCATCAATTTTACGAATCATGACGCCTCCCCATTTGGTTTTAGGCGTAGCATAATAGCGATATATAGGGGTAACTGGCAGCTCTAAACATTCAATGAACTCTATATTCGATTTCTTTATATCATCTTGGTGTGTATAATAAGCTACAAGTGGGTCAGCAAAGAAGAAATCAATTCTATTATGAAGAAGTAAATTTATTTGATCAATAGTGTCGAAAGCTGCGACTCCGTGATTTTTAGAATTTGTTTCTTTTATTATATTCAAAAGTTTCCCATAATATATTCCTTTCATATAGCTAAATATATTATTAGTATTGTTTAGATTGGTGTATAATGAAAATTTTCCGTTGCTTGTAAATTTATTTCTATCTTCTTTTCTAATAACAGCAACTATACTCCATGAAACCATACAAGGATATTTTGAATAATATAAATATTTTTCTCGTTCAGTAGTTTTAACTATTCCTGTAATGACTATATTTTTCCCGGATTTTGCATCTAATAATCTTTTACTGGAGATCCAATTGCATTAATATGTGCGTCATTGGGTAACATGTTCTGAATATATTCATTAAGTGTATTGCCTAATCCAGAACGTTCCCCTGATAAACTGTACGTGAAAAGCGGTGGACAATCGAAACTTGGCCAAAACACCTTATCTTTTGCAAAGGCTATTTCAATACAAATTAAAACTGACAAGAAAGTTAAAAAAACTATTTTTAATTTGCTGATCCGCATATTAATCCTGTGGTCGGTTTTCATGTAAATTGAATACATTCCTTACTGCTAATACAATAAATAAGGCTATCATCCCGGCAACAGAAGAACGATACTTTAAATAAGAGTGACATACAACAGCACAAAAAAATGGTCTACGATTTTACTCGTAAACCATTTAAATTTATTACCCTATCAGGAACACTTCTTGCCTATTTTCGGAACTTTACAGCGATGAGAGGTTTCCCGGAATTAAGTTTGGAAAACCGACGTAACACCAGAGACAGAATTGCGATCAGCATCAGGAGAATCGGGCCATACTCATTATCCATTCCCACAGTGCATCCTGTTCCGCCCGTATCAGGCGAATTCATACCGAGAATCTGCGGGTCGTCGATAACTCCCGGATCTGGATTGTCATCATAAGAACCGTTGTCCTTAAGAACTGAAACAACATAATACGCAGTATCAGAATTCAAAACATGAACAGGCTCAATAAATTTTCCTGACACATCTGTAAGCCACCAGTTGCCGTCCGTATAATTCTCAAGATTTGCATATTTGAATTGTTTATTCGTTCCGTTGGTAAACAACTTAGCCAGTGTTAATTCTCTTGCCTCCACCACAGGCAATCCGGTTACAGAATACCGAATACTGATTATACTTTCAGCTGTTGTTTGAATACAAAATGAAGACTGATCGCTATAAACACTCTCAAGAGCTGTTCCGTATATAGTATTTACGTTTACAGCAGAGCTGGCCGAATGCGCTTTGCTCAAAAAGGTCGATACTGGCGCACCAGGCTGATCAGTATTAAGTTCAATCTCGCCTTCAGTAGGATTCTCACCCACCATACCGCTCATAACCAGAGCATAAGGCTGTGGACCGACAGGAATATTATTAACGGTAATTTCCGCCTTGTATGTGCCGGCCTGCGGACTATTAACTGTTACAGATACAGTATTGTTCAAGCGGTCAAAATTAGTTGCGACTATCTGCGTCCTGAAATTAACACCAATAACCGGTGTAAAAGCAACCGCCGTCCAAACTCCCTCGTCATTAATCATTCCACGGTCAGAATTAATATTCTGACAACTAACCCCAAGGTTGCTGTTTTCCTTTTCCACAGCAACTAAAATCTCGCCCTCCGTAAGAGTCAATCCGACCGGAAACGCATATTGCCCTGAGGGAATATATGCAAATGATTTTCGAAAAAGTTCATCCCCGACACCACCGTCATATTTGTATATAACGATTTCAATCGTCTCAATAAGGTCAGATGGATTGGTAAAAGCAAGACCTACAACCTCAAGAGTGCAGGGATAAGAAGGAGGACTAACACGCAAACCGGTTACGTCGTCATCATAATGGCCATCAATTGCGGTAGCATACAGACATTTTGTCAATGGGCTTAGACTGACAGCGTTATCCGGATAGACCCATGTTCCATCAGGTTGTTGAACCCTGAGATCCAAATCATTAACCAACCCGCCGGACGCGGCAACTGACCCTGGATAATCAGTCCACCCAAGAACAGCTTTGAAAGGTTTTTCGTTATTCTCCACTTTAAAAGAAAAGGCCCGGGAATAGGTTGTATCTGAAGGAGCAGAATCCTTGATATCATGGTATTCTGTTTCATACTTGTCATCAGAATTGATAGAAGACTCTAGGTTGACTCTTCCCCACCCCTGAACATTATCCGGTGCCGCAGTGACTTCCTGTGTAGAACCGGTCCCGTACTGACCGGGAACAAGTGATCCTGCCCCGTGGATAAGACTCGTTTTAACCAGAGCGGCGCTTGGATCGGTAAAACCTTCCTCCTTCATCAAATACTCACGCAAAACAGCGGCAGTTCCGGCAACCAGCGGGGTTGCCATACTGGTTCCGCCCGACCAGTAATAGTCGTCGTTGAAAGAACCCCATCCATTTCCCACCTGATTCGAGGACCGTGTTGAAAGAATGTTTGTTCCCGGGGCAACAATTTCCGGTTTGTAACGACCGTCTATAGTCGGTCCACGACTTGAAAAGGCAGCTAAGCCGTTGGGCTTATTAGCAACCGGATCAGAAGCTAAAGGCTCAGCAGAATAGCTAAAAATATTCCAGAATTGAGAACCGTACCCCTCACTGCTGCCGATTCGGTATGACTCAGAAGCACCGACAGTCAAACAATTTTTAGCTGTTGCCGGAGAATCAATGCTGTAAAGATCGATAACTCCGTCCAGATCTTTGTCTTTCCCGGAATTGCCTGCAGCACAAACAATCAAAAAATCTTTATTGTTCCACATAAACTGGTCGACGCTGACAGATTCACTGTCGTAATTTCCCGGCCCTGAAGACCCCCAGCTGTTGCTGTGAATACGTGCTCCGGCATTATATGCAGGCTCAAAAACGTCAAACAAATCATTAGGAATTCCGGGAAGGCTTGACCCTCCATCAGCCGGCCCCACAGTTTGAAAATAAAGCCGGGCCTTTGGTGCCGCCCCCGCATAACATGTGCTCGGAAATGAATTAGCCAAAGGCGATGAACCTGATTTCATACCGTTGCCGAGAACAGTCCCCGCAACATGAGTACCATGCCCGCTATAGTCAATAGTACTTACTTCTACTCCTGAAAATACGACATTGTCGATAATCCGACTTCCGCCCTGTCCATCACTGAAATCCTCATGAATACTAGCCTGTTCACCAGTATCAATCCCGCTGTCGCAAATGGCTACAATCTGACCTTCACCAAAAAGATTACTACGGGAAACCGGCCATACTTTTTCCTGTTCTGAACGGGCTTCGATTATACCGAGTCCAATATTATTGTCAGTGCGATGTTCAGGGGATCTTTCGATCCATTTCACGCCCTTTATATCTTTAAGTCCGTCTACATTTTTAATGGATATTTTAACATTGATCAAAATACGCCACTCTGACGAAGAGCTTGAAAGCACAGATCCTCCGGCCGAACTGATTTTACTTTTCAGCAAAACCATATCTTCGCCGGGAAATGCAACGACCCTGACGTCCAGAAAAGCTTCCTGCTCCCGCAGTTTTTCAGGAGTGATATCATATACATCTCTGGACAGCTTCAAATCAGCAGCATACTCGCCAATCCAACGCACAAAACCCAGCCCCTTGACGACATCAACCTTTGCAGTTCCTAACTTAATTATGAACGCATATTGGGGAATGTAATCAAAAAAAACTGCTCCAAGATCTGCAAGAGACTTTTTCCATGAGGATTGAATAGGGCCGGTAAATTGAACGACGTAGTAATTGTACTCTACAACGTCAGTTGGAGCAGAAAAAGAAAAAAGCCTTTTAAAAGTTCTTGCAAAACTTGTTGCAGAACTAGAATCATCTGATTTTTCTAAGGGAGGAGATGCCTTGTCAGAGGGCAAAAGAGTGTCGCCCAGAGATTTATTTAAAGGGTCCACCTGCTGATTCTGAAAATAAAGTTTTGGACCGGAAGAATCACTATCTTCACCACGAACTGAACAGGGACACAGAAGAAATGTTAATGTCAAAAAAAACAGTAGTTGTTTAGTCGCAGCGGCTCTGAATGGGCGCACTATACATTTCCTTTTTATAGATTATTGCCACTAGCTAATAGTTATTAATCTTCTAACATGTCAAGAAATATGTGATAATTAGCGCAAAAACACGCCAGCCAATGCCCCCCCACTTGCCCGAATTTTTTTTTTCGAATACGATACTATAGTTCATATCATAAACACACTAAAGTAAGAGGTTTCTCATGCTAATGACTGACTTATTATCCAAAGATCAGTGGAATGATCTGGAAAAAACAATCCATAATGACTGGGGGTTCAATGCAAGTGCATACGATGCCAAAGGAATGACCTTCACCGGCTTTAAAAATTTCGTAAATCCGTTGTGCTCTGAAATTAAATCCCACCCTGAAGGCATTCAAGCCATCTGTTCAGTGGCCCACCAGCACATGGCCCAGCTGGCCCGGTCCACAGAAAAAAGCGTCATAGAACAATGCGACGCAGGAATGGTCAAGATTTGTACCCCCATCATTGTTGATGGCGAATTCATCGGCATTGTAGGCGGCTGCGGACGAGTGCCCGATGATTCCGAAATCGAAACCTTCACGGTACACAAAGCCATCAATGTTCCCTTGAACAATATAGAAACACTCGCAAAGGATGTTCCAACCATCTCCAATAAAAAAGCTCAGGATCTGGCCACATTCCTTGAAAAATTTGTTGCAGACATTCCCCGCCCCTAACATCGGGAAACTGACTTTTAATCAAAAGACCTCAATTTAGATGGGGTCTTTTGATATCTTTGATGAAAATACCGATAATTACACTTTTTTATTTGTGCTAACCTTCCAACAGTAATTGACAATAATTCCCCTTCAAAATATACGTTAATTATATATGCTTAATAATATATAATAACTTTAATTGGAGCGAATATGCGTCTATTCTTACTTGGAGTTACACTCTTTATGCTTTCTCTTCTTTCTGCGGCACCTGCATTTGCAGGTGAAGATCTCAGTGGCGATGTAATCATGTTCCATGCCGGATCCCTTTCTGTTCCTCTGGCAAAAATGGAAAAAGAATTTGAAGCCATGCACCCCGGCGTTGACATAAAAAGAGAAGCTGGCGGTTCCACCAAAATGGCCCGTATGATTTCCGAAGTGGGCAAACCTGCTGACATTATGGCTTCTGCCGACTACGTGGTTATTGATAAGAACCTCATCCCGAAATATGCAGATTTCAACATCCGCTTTGCTACCAACCAGCTTGTTCTCTGCTATACAGACAACAGCAAATTTGCGTCAGAAATTAATGCTGACAACTGGTATGACATTCTCCAGAAACCCGGCGTAATCTGGGGTCACTCTGATCCAAATCTTGATCCTTGCGGATATCGCAGTGTTATGGTTCTTCAACTGGCTGAAAAATTTTACAACAAACCTGGTCTTTACGAGAAACTGGTTTCAGTCCGCAAAAAAGAATGGGTTCGTCCCAAATCTGTTGAGCTTATCTCTCTGCTTAAAACAGGCAACATGGACTACGCATGGGAATACCTTTCCGTTGCAGTTCAGCATGGCTTGAAATACATCACACTTAATAAGCACATCAACCTTTCCGATTACAAATATAATAAGTTCTACGAACAGGCCCAAGTAACCGTAAGCGGTAAAAAACCCGGCACAACTATTGTTCGCACCGGTAAATCCATCACTTACGGCATCACCGAACTGAAAGACGCGCCGAACAAACCGGCAGCAACAGCATTCCTAGCTTACATGCTTTCTCCTGAAGGCGGTCTCAAAATCCTCAAGGAAATGGGCCAGCCTCCTTTCGTTCCTGCAATCATTCCTGACGATGCAATGCTCAAAAAAATGCCTGCATCCCTGCAGAAACTCGTAAAAGTAAAAAAATAATCAGCCCACAACACATGAAAGCCGGACGAAATATTCGTCCGGCTTTCTTATTAAGAACCTCATGAAAAAATTCCACAATATTTCAGTAAGCAATATTATCTCGGCTTTCCTTGTTCTCGGCTTTATCCTCCTCCCACTGAGCCAGTTGATTTTTGGCTCAAGCCCTACAGAAATAATTGATACCATCATGGATAAGGATGTCCGCGAGGCAATTATTCGCAGTATGGCCTGTTCCGGGCTTGCAGCCATATTAGCTTTTGCCATAGGAACTCCATTTGCATTTCTGCTGGCCCGCAACAATTTCAAAGGAAAAGAATTACTTAATTCCATAATCGATCTGCCTATCATGATCCCGCATCCAGTTATCGGCATAGCTTTGCTGGGCATTGCCGGACGCAACCACTGGATAGGACAACGACTGCTTGATGCCGGAATCCGGCTCATGGGAACATCCACAGGAATTGTGGCAGTGCTGCTCTTTGTAGGACTGCCCTTCTATATAAATGCGGCGCGGGACGGTTTTGAAAGTGTCCCTGAACGACTGGAAAAAGCCGCTCGTACTCTCGGAGCAAACAGAAGCCAGACATTTTTCAGGGTAACATTCCCGCTGGCGTGGAAATACCTGCTCACAGGAATGATCATGTGCATGGCACGTGCACTCAGCGAATTCGGCGCAGTGGTTATTATAGCCTATCATCCAATGGTCGCTCCGGTGCTTATGTACGAAAGATTCACAGCTTACGGTCTTTCATACTCCCGTCCTGTAGCGATTTGGCTTATTGCCCTTTCACTAGTTCTGTTTGCAGCTCTCAGACTTCTTTCAAGAGGATTAAAAGGTAACAAAATATGATTACCATTGAGAACTTAGATGTAAATCTTCCAAATTTTTCTCTTGATAATATCAACCTTCAAATAGATGAAGGTGATTTTTTTACATTGCTGGGCCCTACCGGTTCCGGAAAATCTGTACTGCTGGAAACCATTGCCGGACTTATCCCTGTTTCGAGCGGATCAATTAAAATAAACCGGACTGATATTACCCGCACAGCTCCGGAAAAACGCGGTCTGTCTATTGTTTATCAGGACTATGCTCTTTTTCCGCATCTCAGTGTTAAAGATAACATTACTTTCGGTGCAAGATATAAAAATATTGAAAAAATTAAGGCTGACAATAAAGCTCATGAACTAGCTGAAATGCTGAATATTTCACACCTGCTGGACCGCACTCCCCGAAATCTTTCCGGCGGAGAAAAACAACGGGCTTCCATCGCCCGCGCACTGCTGGTCGACCCTGCTGTACTGCTGCTGGATGAACCTCTTTCCGCTCTTGATCCTGCTTTCAGGCAGGAAGTTCAGGATCTACTGAAATCCATTCACAGGGAAACCGGAATTACTTTTGTAATGGTCACCCATGACTTTGATGAAGCCCTCTACCTGGCAACCAATGGCGCTATCATCAAAGATGGGGAATTAATCCGAAAAGGATTAATCCGGGATATTTTCAATACTCCCGGATCTGAATTTGTAGCTAATTTCGTAGGCATGACCAATATTTATGTATGCTCTCCTGAAAATGACTGTATGCGTTCAGGGGAACTGTCATTGCAATGCGAAAAACAAATAAGCAACGAGAAATGCCACATGGCATTCAGGCCGGAAGAAATTATACTAGGGAACGAGCTACCTGAACAAGGACATCCGAACTGCTTTGAGGCGGTAATAAAAACCATAACCGTCGGTGGATTTCATGCCCGGGTTACTTTGGATTATGCGGGGATTGAAATTAACGCCCTTGTGCCTCGAAATTTAATTATTAATGGAGAGCTTGAAACAGGCTCTAAAATAAAAGTATCTATACCACCAAAAAGTATACATCTTTTTTAAACATGCAAAACAAATCAATAATTTTAATATTGAAAATAAAAAAACCCGAACAATGTCAACATTGCCCGGGTTCAACTTTACTACAATAACGGCTTAGTCAAAAGCCATGCCTACTTTCCACTCATCACACACCTTGCCCACCAAATCAGGACCGGGGTTAAGAGTTTTTTTACCGGGTTTCCAGCCGGAAGGGCAAACTTCTGAGGCCTTGGTTTTACGAACCAATTGATAAGCCTGAATCTGACGGATAGTCTCGGATACGTTACGGCCCACAGGCGGAGTCAAGACTTCGTAGCCGACAATCACACCATCAGGGTCGATCAAGAACCGACCACGCATATCAACACCGGCATCATCGTCATACACTCCGTAGAGTTCCCCTACTTTGCCACCACCGTCTGAAAGCATAGGGAAAGGAATTTTCCCGGCAGTTATCATCTTACCCAACTCTTCCTGCTCCCACATTTTATGCACAAAGACACTATCTGTACTCATAGTAAGAACCTGAACACCGAGTGCTTCAAATTCAGAATATTTTTCGGCGACCGCCGAAACTTCAGTAGCTCAAACGAAGGTGAAATCGCCAGGGTAAAAGCACAGTACAACCCACTTCCCGAGATAATCGGAAAGAGTAACGTCCTTAAACCCGCCGTTCTGATAAGCTCCAGCGGTAAAATCCGGGGCTTTATGACCTGCTTTAATCATGGATACTGCTCCCTTATTAGTTGCGGTGGATTCAGCTTGAACTTCTTGCTTATCTTCTGCCGCAGCTACGTTAACAGGCTTTGAACAACCTGCTGGTTGTGAATTACTCATATGTCTATTCCCTCCATCTCTTGATTACTTTTATTGCTATCAGTAATTCATATCAATAGGAAGTATTTTCATCACAAAAACGAATACTTTATATAAAAAATTAATTCATCAGCTAGAGATTCTAAATCGAAAAACATTAAAACAAAGCAAATACTATTTTTAAAGACCTCAAGTTCACATTTTTTTACCAGCTACAATTCAATATATTTCATATAATTACCTGCGAATGAATACAAGTAGACCAAGATCTTCAACAAGTACGCAGCTATTTTTCATGTTTCTTCAAAATAGTTTTCTTTATGATTCTTTATTTGCTAGATATTTTTACTTTTTGTTGAGTCTGGGATACGAGAGAGTTGTCTCACAATATTTTAAAACAAAAAAATTATTAACAAATATATGAGAAATATTACGACCATTTTAGTGATCGCGGCCGGAACATTCCTAGTTAATCTGGATGCCAGCATCGTTAATATCGCACTTCCAACACTCTGCACAGATTTAGGAGCCAGCACACAGGATGTCGCGTGGGTAGTGCTCATCTATTTGTGCGCACTGGGAAGCCTGCTTCTTTTTTCAGGAAAACTTGGAGATGCACTGGGTTCAAAACGAATTTTTATCACGGGGTTTTTAATTTTTTCCGTGGGTTCTCTTATCTGTGCTTATGCTCACCAGATTCACATAATGTATCTAGGCCGACTGGTTCAGGGAATCGGTGCGGCATGCATTATGGCGAATTTTGGCGCAATTTTACTCCAGAACTTACCTTCAGATTACATAGGTAGAGCATTTGGTCTTAATACGGTTCTTGGAGGAATAGGATATGCCATGGGCGCGCCTCTGGGCGGCTGGTTGATCCACTCTTTCGGCTGGAGATGGATCTTTTTAATCAATATCCCTGTAGGAATTGTAGCGATTATTGCTTCTGTAATATATCTAAAGAAAGACCAGACAGGAGAATCAGAACCTGAACGTTTTGATCTATATGGCCTTTTCCTAAGCGTAATAGCTGTGACTCTCTTCCTCCTGATCCTGACCCGGGGATTCGGTGAAAGTATTTTTTCAGCACCATACGCTGTTGCTGTTATTATTTTTCTCTTATGCACAATGGCCTTTGTCAGGCAGGAGCTTAAAACTAAACATCCCCTCCTTGAAATACCTCTGTTTTTAAAAAAAGGCATACTCGCATGTATTGCCGCCAATATGGGATTTGTGATTGTTCTTTCCGGCTTGAACTTTCTATTCCCATTTTATTTTATGGAAGTGTTGCAAATAGGGGTAGGCAGGACAGGCTTTTTCCTCATGTTCTTCCCGGTGGTTTCCATCGCGGTAAGCCCCCTTGCCGGATATTTAGCGGATAGATTCGGTCCCAAAACAGTTGAGGTCAGGGCTTCAGCTCTGGCAGTGCTTACCACCGCAAGTTTCTATTTTTTCTCACCCGACATTTCAAGTGCATTAATCATTATCATTTTTATCGGATTCGGTATTGCTCTTGCCATGTTTTTCACAGCAAACATAACTCTTTTCATGAGCAATGCCCCGGCTGACAGAGCCGGAATGTTCACTGCGGTCGCATCTTCGGGCACAACCATCGGGGCGGCTCTGGGTGTAAGTATTTTTGGAAATTTTCTGGAAACCAGTAAGGGATCTGCCATTTTAAGCCGTGCCTTGCAGATTGATTCCGGTTTTCACTATGCAGTTTTTCTGGCTACAGCCTTTGCCCTGACAGCGTTTGGGGCTTCCATGATATCTAAATCAGGGCAGCCTTCACTGCCTGAAGAGGAGCATAAATTGTGAAAAATAAAAAATCAGAACATAAACTATATGACCTGTCACATCCTCAAAAAAGAATCTGGTATTCTGAAAAGACATATCCCGGAGTAGGTGCCGCCAACCTCGTTTTCCTTGTAAAGTTTGATTTCAAAGCCGATAATACTATACTGGAATCCGCTATAAATGCGGTAATCAAAGCCCATCAAGGGATAAGAATGCGAATAACAGAGCTTACCGAACAGGAAACGGTAAGACCCTGTCAGTACATTGAACCCCATAAAGATAAACTATTTGATGTATATGACTTCCATGTTCCCGGTGGTACTGCAAAACTTAAAAACTGGACAGGTGACCAGACTTCCCAGCCCTTTGAATTTTTAGATTCCGATCTCTTCTATTTTGCGCTGTTGCGTCATGACGACGGGAAAAGCGGCTATTACATGAAGCTCCACCATATAGTCTCAGACGGCGGCACTCTGCTGTTATTTCTCAGAGATATCAAAAATACCTATTTTCGATTTCTGGAAGGAAAAACAGCTGATTTTTCAACGACCAATTCCTATCTTGACTATTTAACCTATGAACAAAAATATTTGAATTCAGCCAGATACAATGAAGACAAATTGTACTGGGAAGAAGAGATGCTGCCCTTACCCGAAGAAATTAATCTATCAGGATCACGTTCTACCGATGATTCCATAGCAGCAGGTAAAAAAACATTGGCCTTCGACAACAGTCTGAGAGCCGGTATGCGCAAATGGGCAAAAGAGAATAAAACTTCTGTTTTTAAACTCGTTTATACAGCGGTTTCTATCTACACGAGTCGCATTACAGGCATAGATGATTTTGTACTGCCCACCTTCAATCACAACCGTTCTATAAAAGAACAGTATGAAATGGCAGGTATGTTTATCAGCACCATCCCCGTTAGGATTCGAATGAAGGGGGATGAAGTTTTTGGACCACTGGTCAAAACCGTCGGGAACCAGATGAATTACCTTATCAAAGAACGGCAGAAATACCCTTTTGATGAATTGGTTGTAAATCTGAGAAATAAATCCGGAATTGACCCATCCTTTTTTCTAAACGTTTCTGTGATAGGCCATCAGGACGTGCTTTTTGAAGATCTTAGTGTTGAGCATATTCAGCCCCCCTATGAAGCCGGCGGCCTTTCCATCCATGTTAATCCGGAAAACAAAGATATTCTCGGAATTTTAGAGCTTGAATTCGACTATAAAGAGGCTTTGTATTCGGAAGCATCCATTGAGACAATTTTTAAAGGAATATGTAATATTATTTCTGCGGGAATTAAGCAGCCCGACCTGAAAATCAAAGATCTGCCTATTATAGACAAGGCTCAAATAAATCAGGTCATACATGGTTTTAACGTTACAAAAGAAGCTTATAACCTTAAAACTACCCTTGTTCACATGTTTGACAAACAGGTGGAAAACTATGGCGACTCACCTGCCCTCGTTCTCAATGATGAAAAACTTACCTATAATGAGCTTGCAAGTAAGGCTGATTCTCTCGCCTTTAAGTTGCATGAAGCTGGAGTTGGGCCGGAAACCATTGTGGGACTCATTGCAGGAAAGCGCATAGAAAGTATCATCGCCATGCTTGCCATATTAAAGGCTGGCGGAGCCTATCTTCCCATCGACCCAAAATATCCCGAAGACCGTATTCTCTACATCCTTAAAGATTCTGGGGCAAAGCTCCTTCTGGCACATTGCGATGAAGTTCCAAATTCATATACCGACAATTATTTTGATCTTTCAAATAGTTCTCTTTTCACTGCGAAAGCTGAAAAACTCCCCATACGGACGAATGCCGGAAATGCAGCCTATATAATTTATACATCAGGCTCAACGGGGCGGCCCAAAGGGGTTGTCATTGAACACAGGAATGTTGTTAATCTTGTTAACTGGCACAGCCGGGCCTATGGCATAACAGCCGGAGTTAAAACAGCCGAGTATGCTTCTTTCAGCTTTGATGCCTCAGTTTCCCAGATATTTTCTCCCTTGCTAAACGGTGCAGAACTTCATCTTATTTCCGATGATATCAGACTCAATCCCGTGAAAATAAATGAATATCTTGAAGAAAATCAAATTATTTATATCGATCTTCCCACCCCTATGTGTGAACAGTTCCTTGAAATGTGCGACAATAATTCTCTCAAGGTGATGACCACAGGCGGTGAAAAGCTAAAGAAATACAGCCTGCCTAAATTTCGGCTGGTTGATGAATATGGTCCTACAGAAAACACAGTAATATCCACACATATCCATTTGGATAAAAAATGGCTTAAATCCCCCATTGGAAAACCAGTTCCCAACACCCGTGCATATATTCTTGACCGGTATAAAAATCCTCAGCCCCTTGGTGTGTCCGGAGAACTTTATCTCGCCGGAGCTGGTCTTGCCAGAGGATATCTGAATCGGCCCGAGCTTACGCTTGAAAAATTTGTAGCTGATCCTTTTTTCCCCGGGCAGAAAATGTACCGGACAGGAGATCTCGCAAAATGGCTTCCAGATGGCAATATAGATTTTCTGGGCCGGATAGATTTTCAGGTAAAAATCAGAGGATACCGGATAGAGCTTGAAGAAATTGAAGCACGAATAGTAAAGCTGCCTCATGTCACAAATGCTGTGGTTGATGTCAGAGAGGATAATACCGGATCACCCTTTTTATGTGCATGGGTTGAAACAGCGAAAGAAAACGGGTTTTCAGACATACAGGCCAGCTTAAAAGCAGATATGCCGGACTATATGGTTCCTTCATTTATTACCGCCATTGATAATCTTCCTATGAACAGTTCAGGAAAAGTAGACCGGAGAGCGTTGCCGGAACCCGATCTTGAATCCCAAAGACAAACCGAATATGAACCTCCCAAAACCGAAACAGAGAAAAAACTATCCCTTATCTGGGAAAAAATACTGGGCATAAAGAAAATCAGTGCCAATGATAGCTTTCTATCTCTGGGCGGCCACTCATTGAAAGCTTTGACCATGCAATACCGGATACAAAAAGTTTTCAAGATCAACCTTCCCATATCAGAAATTTTTAAACTGCAAACATTGAGAAGAACTGCCGCCTTTATTGAACAGTTGAAAGACAACAAAGAAGACGGAATAAAATCGGTACCTGTCCGTAATTTTTACCCGGTAACGTCTGCCCAGAAAAGACTCTACCTGATTCACCAGATGGGAAATGTGGACACGGCATACAATATCCCCCTTGTCATGAGAATGCAGGGTCCTCTGGATCATGTGAAACTGGGAGCCGCCATTGATGAACTTGTTTTGCGTCATGAAATTCTGCGCACAGATTTTAAACTAGAAAAAGGAATTCCGGTGCTGAAAGTTCATCAGGAAGTGGCTCCTAAAAGAGTTTTTGCCGAAACTTCTCCCAATAATGTGCAAGCCCAGATAAGAGATTTTGTAAAACCGTTTGATCTGGAAAATGCTCCTCTGTTCAGAACAGCATTGTTCAGGGAATCTGCTGACAGCCATATATTTGTTTTTGATGTTCACCATATCATTATGGATGGGCTTTCAGTTTCCATTCTTATGAAGGAATTATGGGATATTTACGACGGCAACGAACTGCCCGCACTCGAGTTCAGCTATAAAGATTTTTCAGTATGGCTGCAGGAAACCAACGTAGGCGGCAGATTACCTAAACAACAAACGTATTGGCTGGATGTTTTTAAAGGGTTTAGCCAGACTATGGAATTTGAAGCTGACCATGTGCGGAAAGCCTCCATGGATTACAGCGGAGGTCGCCTGCTCTTTGACGTATCCAAAAACGTCAAAAACAGATTGGCAAAAGTTGCTGAGAAATCAGGGGTTACTCTGTTTACAACTATGCTCGCAGCCTACGGAATCTTTTTAATGCGTCATACCTCCTGCACAGACCTTGTTGTGGGAATTCCGTCATCAGGCCGCACCATCCCGGAAGTGGAAAATATGCTGGGCATGTTTGTCGGAACTATGCCGCTAAGATTGTTCCCGAATAAAAACACTCCGATAAAAGATTACCTTTCGTCGGTAAACCAGACGGTCATGGGTGCTTTGGATAATCAGGATTACCCTCTGGAAGACCTTGTTGAAAAGCTTGGCGTAAAAAGGGAACCCGGAAGGACTCCACTGCTTGATGTCCTTTTTACTCTCAGAGAAATGCCATCGACAATGAAAACGGGAGAACTTTCGATTTCGCCTGTGGATTATGATCCGGGAGTTTCCAAGTTCGATCAAACCTTTGAAGCCATCATTCATGAAGAAGGCATTCAACTAAAAATTGAATATAAAAAAGCTTTGTTTGACGAAGAAACCGTGCTTGGCTGGGGAGATCAGTATATTCAGCTTTTAGAGCAAATCTGTGAACACCCAGATAAAACGGTTGGTGAATATGATATAATTCTGCCTCGGGAACGAAAATTTCTTCTAGAAGAATTCAATGATACCAGAGTGCCATGTCCGAATCAGACTGTGACCGATTGTTTTTGTCAGCAGGCCAAGCTAACACCGGAAGCCGTTGCTATTAAACAAGAAGACAGGACCATTTCATTCGGCGAATTAGACCTCCTGACCAATCGGCTTGCCAATAGACTTAGAGCCGAGGGCGTGTGTTCGGGGCAGGTTGTAGGAGTAGTAGGTTCAGCTTCCATTGAATTTATTGTCGGTATTATGGGCATTCTGAAAGCTGGGGGAGCATATGTTCCTGTTGATGTAGGCTACCCTGCTGAGAGAATAAATTTTATGATGCAGGAAGCCGATGTCCGGATTGTTTTGACAACATCAGGCAATGATCAGGCTCAAAAACTGGACCCGTCTTTAACCTGTCTGAAACTTGAAGATGAACAAACGTATTCGAATAATGACCTCATGCCGGATTCCGGCAGTAATCCGTCTGACCCCATTTACATCATCTATACATCCGGCTCCACGGGTAAACCTAAAGGAGTAATGGTAACCCACAAAGGGGTTCTTAATTATTTGCTATGGGTAAAAAGATGTTTACTTCAAGATCAGGTCTTTGACGTCCCGCTTTATTCTTCACTTTCATTTGACCTTGTTGTCACCTCAGTATTTCTTCCTCTTTTGACTGGTTCCCGTATGGTTATTTATCCGGGAGAGGATAAAAGCGGGTTGGTAGAGAAAATTATCAGGGAAAATGAAGTCGATGTATTGAAAATGACTCCAAGCCATCTGGCACTCCTTGAGATGGTTGATTGTCAGAGCACCCGTGTAAAGAAGCTGATTGTAGGTGGTGAAAATCTAAGTACAGATCTATGCCGCCGGGTTCTTGCAAAATTCCCGCAGGGACTTTCAATCATAAATGAATACGGCCCCACAGAAGCATCCGTGGCCTGTTCATGGCATGCTTTCAATCCCGCAACTGACAGAGGGGGAGCTGTCCCCATTGGAATCCCTGCCGACAATGCTCGGTTGTATATACTTGACGAAGACCTGCGCCTCGTTCCACGGGGAGCTGTGGGTGAATTATACATCGCTGGTGACGGACTGGCTGATTGTTATGTCAATCGGCAAGATCTCACCGATCTGGCCTTTTTGCCTGATCCATTTATTTCCGGCGAAAGAATGTACAAAACAGGAGATCTTGTTCGTATGTCTGTTCAGGGACGAATTGTTTATCTGGGCAGAAAAGATCATCAGGTGAAAATAAGAGGGTACAGAATTGAAACCTCTGAGATAGAAAATGTACTGGGAAGATACCCTTCTGTGAAGGATACTTATGTGTTGGCCGTGGCTGGTGATAATTTAGAAGATTCATTTTTATGCGGCTATTATACCGGCCCTCAGAAAATAGCTCAGGCAGAATTAAAAGATTTTCTACTCCAAGAACTGCCCGGCTATATGGTCCCTTCCCACTTAATTTATCTGGATAATATACCGGTAACAGCCAACGGCAAAGTCGATCGCCGCGCACTCCCTATGCCCGGTAATGACACGAGTGAAAAAAGACAGATTGTTAAGCCTCATTCAGAGGTGGAAAAGAAAGTTTTGGATGGATTTTGCAACATTCTCAAGAAAAAAAATATCAGTATGACTGACAACTTTTTTGATATGGGAGGAAACTCACTCAAGGCTGTAACCCTTATCTATGAGTTGAAAAAGCATGTGGAAATCGGAGTGAATGATATTTTCAAATATCAGACGCCGGAACGACTGGCCCGCAATGTCAGACCTCTTGAAAATAATCTAATGAAAAAATTGCTTGATGTTAAAGAAAGATTCGGGACCGGACCGGATTCAGAGATCGAAAAATCTTTTGCACAGATGGAATCATCCTATAAAAACCAGTATACGCCATATGAAAATTTGGATCTTTCTGATCAGCAGCAATATGAATCTGTGCTGTTAACTGGTGTTACCGGATTTTTAGGAATTTTCCTTTTAAACGGATTACTGACAACGGGAACTTCCCGTATCCATCTGATCATCCGAGCCAAAGACAGTGATACGGCCCGTGCAAGGCTTGACTCCAAATGGGAGTATTACTTCAAGAGCACCATGCCGAAATCATATAAAGACAGAATTAAAATCCATGCCGGGGATCTTTCCAGTGAAAGACTGGGGCTGGATGTAGCCGACTGGGAAAAACTTGCACAAGAAGTGGATTGTATTATTAATGCTGCGGCCCTTGTAAAACATTACGGGCATTATGAAGAATTTGTAACGGCAAATGTGGTGTCTGCCAGCAACCTGATCGAATTTGCTCTTCATGACAGAGATAAAGTCCTACACCAAATTTCAACCACTTCGGTAGGACTGGGAAATATCGATGATAAAAAAACTTTTCTGTTCACAGAATTTGATACTGACGCTGGACAGAAAACAGATAATTTTTACCTGACCACAAAACTTGAAGCGGAAAAACAGATTATTTCGGCAAGGCAGCAAGGACTGACAGCCAATATCTACAGGGTTTCCAACATTGTTTTTGATTCCATTAACGGACGCTTTCAGGAAAACATCGAAGACAACGGATTTTTCAGGCAGGTAAAATCCTATGTTGCCATAGGCGCAGTCCCCGAAGGTATGGACAGAAGTGATTTTTCCTTTGTTGATCAGGTTGCCGGAGCAATTCTCACCCTGTTTGACAGGCCTGCACTGTTCAATGAGATTTTTCATATACAGCATGAAACAAAACAAAGTGTTGCCGAATTGCTGGAAGATCCTGCTCTGAACCTGCCCACACAACGAATGCGTATTCCGCAGTTTATTGATTTCCTAATGGAAAAATTAAATTTTGACGAATATCGCGAAGATATTGAATCTCTTCTGCTTCATCTGGGTTGGCTGGAGAAAAAGACCGCGCAGACAACCACTATGATCAGCTCTGATAAAACCATTCTAGTACTCAAAAAGCTTGGCTTTGAATGGCCTTCTCTAAATCCTGAAACGGCCCGCAAATTTATTTTGGAAGCTTTAAAAAAACGCATGGAATTTTTGAAGAGTATCAGAGCCTTTACCGGTCTGCCCACTCAGGCAATAGAAGGGCTGGCGCTTAAATCAAGACATGAAGTTTTTGCTGAAAACGGCCTTATTCAAATGGAAGGAGATGCTGCAACAAACATTTTCCTTATTGTAAAAGGGTTTGTTGAGATAAGTAAACGTTCCCATTCAGGATGGGCAGGCACAATAAAAATAGCCCATGCCGGTGATTTTGTGGCTGTGCAGAATTTTTCTGAAGATAAAGGGGCCAGTATAACGATAGAGGCGATCATGGGAGAAGCTCAGGTTGTTATTCTCAACCGGGAAGCTCTATTTGCTCAGATTGTTCAAACCCCGGAATTGGCAGTAAAGGTCATGCAGGTCATGGCTCGTCAGCATAGAGATCTGGAGCAGCTTTTGGTGTATTCAAGTTAGTTCGTTTTAGCAGAGGAATAAAACCCTGTACACTTTTTGCACAATTCAATGTTGCTCTTATTTCCTTCACTAAACTTCCGCAACATTTCAAGTCGTTTTGGGCTGGTGGCTAACTGAGTTAATGTCTGATCAGCAATGTTCCCGATAACTCCACGAGCATTTAAGTCATTACAACAAACCGTAACATTACCGTCAGGCAAAACCACTAAATTTCGTTTTAAAAGAAAACAAACCTCATTAATTCGGTCTACTGCGACTTCTTGATAAAAACTATCGTCGACTTCAAGCTCAACGCTCCCGTCCCAATTGTGAGGAGGCCTAAGGCTAACTTTATCGATCATAGACAACAAAAGTTTAAATTGCGGATCCAAGTAGGCGCTTTCGTTCAAATCCGGTGGAATTATGCAAATAGCCTCTGTCGAAATAGGTCTCCCGGCAACTTCATTTGCTTTAAGAAAATTATATATATTTGCCTGTACCTTATTCCAAGAAGCGCCTTTCCGCATCGATTCGAACAACTCCGGAGTGCCACCATCTAAACTAAAACGCATTTGATCAATTGCTTTACTCCTTACGATCTGTTCAGATTTTACAGGTGTAAGCAACGTCGCGTTGGTAAGAAGCCCAAAAGTGGCCTTTGAATTAAGGTTCTGCCTAGCTCGCCGAATAATAGTTAGCATTCTCGGCAAATCTGGATGAAGTAATGTCTCGCCAGCATTATGCAGATCTACACGTCTCAAGTTTGGGAGTTGACCTGCTACAAGCTCATCCATGACACGGGCTAAAATGTCTTCAGACATGACCATTCTTTCCTTGTCGTGGTCCAAAGAACACCATTGGCACCGCAAGTTACAGCTTGAGTTAAATTCTAAATTCAAGAGTGTAATATCTGCAGCTGTAAATTTTTTTTCTTCTGGTGCATGAATTGACATAAGAGTCCTCTTCTTTAACAAAAAAAATATATTCTTATAATTTAATTATGGTTCATATTCAATAAGACAACAGGATTAGCATCAACAAATACGACACAAAAAAGGGGAACTATTAATAAAAACGAATAAATATTAATATTATCATTACGAAGATCCTGACTAGCTGACAAGTTCTTTATAAATTTCAAAACAAACTTCCCAATCAGCTGTGAGAAAGCACTACCTCATGAGAGAAAGGGACTATTCAGAATAGTTGCTCCGGATATTATAAAACCGTTCTTCACTTCATAGCGGCCATGTATTTTTGAGCAAACCAGAGAAACTTCAGGAGATTCATGATTGACGGCAACACAAAAAGACAACTCATTAAAATCTAATGTAATTTCAGCTTGAGCATAATCAATAAATTCCAGAGTAATCGGAAACTGACATTTAAATGCCGCCTCTTTTACACTAAAAAGTATCTTCGCTAATTTGCCACGTTCGCTGAGAGAATAGCTGGAAAGCCAGACAAGCTCTTGCGGAGAACATATAAGCTCAGACAGTTTCCAATCAAGTGGAGAATACAACTCTACATCAAGGCCGACACCTTCAATATCATCCATTTTTGCCACCGCAGCCGCGCAATATCCTTGAGTGTGCGATATCGAACCAGTCACGTTGTCCGGCCACCGTGGTGAACGATCTTTATTTTGTAAAATAGCACTATCAACCACGCCTAATTGCTTCAAAGCCTGATGCGCGCAAACCCGTCCCCCGCAAAACTCCGCCTGCCTTTCAGGTACCGAGTCTGCGACTATCTTCCATTCATCTTCATGCAAACTGCTTCTACAAATATGGGGCGAAGATTCTGCGGTAACCACAAAATTTGGAAACAAGAGATCAAGGAAAGAATTCTTATCCGGCCTAACAGATTGGGGCGACATAATAATTACATCCTAAAATTTACCATATTTTTTTTAAACGCCTATTCATAAAAGCAATGACTGGAATAAGAGCACGCATAGCTGAATCTGCACTAAGCACTACATCTGCATCGAAACCATTAAAAATGAGGAGCCTGTTCCGGTAGCTTGTCAGAATCAATACCTTCACACAGCACATTTTCCACAGTAAGATTGCCGCTCGCATCAATCGTCACAGTCCAGATAGTGTTGTAATCCGTGACTGGCCAATCCTCATTGAGTAATGAGCCGGCGGCTACGTTATAACTTTCAAGAAGCTTATTTATTATCGGCTTAATCCTTGTTGATTCCCACGCAAGCAATATAGACTTACCAGTAAATTTTCCACCCAAAAAGAAAAAATCACGAGCCTTTTCGTTCTGATCCGGTTTCATAAGTAAGAAACTGGAAACCAAGTGATAAGGTAAATTATTGGCAATAACATAAGGCCATACAGTTAATGAGGGCCTGACATATGATACGTTGATATAATTTGATGGATTAATAGGTTTTGTTGAAAACCACTGTGCGGGATCACAGGAATAAACCATGTCGGGGCTAATTTTGCCGGAAAGAGCATTGGAGAGGTCCAACGCACGCCATTGCCCTGCTCCTACAAAATTGCCGTTCTCAAAACCAGGCTTTGGATCAGGATGAGCTTCTGCATGCCTGACCATATATACAGTCTCGCTTTTATTGACACCCGCAGGAGCTTTAGTACCGGCAACCGAAATTTTGACAAGAGGTTGCTGTGAATTTGTACATGGAACTCTTACAACAGGCGAAGGGAGTTCGGGATATGTAGAAGGAGGATTAATATTACTGTTATAGGTAATCAGACTTGCTTTGCCATCAGGCGAGATAGAGATCACATACACAATATCTGGCCCACTATAATTCGTCGGTATATCCAGAGCAAGTCCATGATACCGATTGATCTTATCCATCAAAGCGCTGGTAGTCTCCCATGGCGCAGAAAAAACATAAAATCCCGGATTATTTTCATAAATAATACCCGTTGCTATACCAACGTTATTATCTTTCATGTCATTAAAATCAAGCCCGACACAATCAGGACAATAAATAACTGGATCAACTACTCCGGCAGGCACAGAACCTTCTGCATATGCGGCTTTAATGGGGTAGCTGTTCGCGGTATAGGAAGAGTAATCAGCACCAGCAATGGCTACAGTATGCCGATTAAGAAGGGCAAAATGCTGTATTGATCCTATTGCTGCCATGTCCGGATAGTTATTTACAGTTTGCAAATGAGTCATCGGCGAGAGCGCATAAATGCTGGTTACATTCTTTTTTCCAAGCACATGATTTTTCAAGTACGTGCCCATGCGGAGCGCGCGCTGTAACCCTTGACTGGTAAGGTTTGCAGTGTCCGGGTAAATATCACCAGGACCGTTGTAAGCCAAATCCGAACTTACCACGAAGATAAGGTTTATATTTTCAGCGCTTAGTGAGTCACTCTCATCGGAAGAACCAAACAAACATCCTGACAAACATAAAATTAGTAAAACATTCAAAAAGATTAAACAAAAACTTTTGAATTTTCCAAGAAAAAACATAAACCTATTCCTTCCTTATAAAAATCCCGACAAAATTCAGATGAATGGTGCGATTCTTATTTTTTATTTGGAAAAATGAATTGCATACCAGAGTATTATTTTAAATATGACAGGCAGACTGTCACACATAAAATTGATAATTTAAACACTTATATTTCAAATATTTTTTTTCGTAAGCAATAGGAATTAGGTCTGAAAGATTTGACAAAAAGTAAGGTCTGAGGTGGTAAGGCAAGAAAGCCCCGTCGTGTTGTAGATCTGGACTTGGAACGAATGACTCCCATAAAATTTTGTTCTTTGTTGTTTCTCTTCGTACGGGTAATCAGCCTTAATTACTCTCCGGGAGACATTGATCTAACTGCCTTTTTTCCCAGCATTCATGCACATAATCTTTTAATATTTTACCGAAATCAGAAAATATATGAACTGACTCAAACCCTGCTTCAACTCCGTTTAAATATTGTAGAATCAAACTCTCACTGCCCTTGTATCCGGGGTTTATTCCAGCAAAAAAGAATCCGATTTTCTCACATTTTTCGCATATTTTAAGAGTCGCAGAGTCGCTAAGGGGAAGTCTGATTTGAATGGATGGAACACCCTGAGCACTAGCCTTGTAAAATTCACTTCTTATATGTGGAAAAGTATCAATTCCATACTCCTGCACAACGATTGAAAACCAACCTTCTTGTAATTCTGACTCAGTTGTAATGCGTGAAGATCCATTTTTTGCTTCAGTAAAACTATTCTCATCGGAAACAGATGGCTCAACACCTGCGTGAGCATAAATTCTCATAATCATGTCGCGATGATGCGGCGGCAGAAACACTGGAGCTTGATTTCGTACGCCAAAATACTTGGCATAGCCCATATTACCGATTCTGTCGGGACCGTTTTCGTTTTTATCCTTGTGTTTTGAAGCTGCATTTAAGGCAAGAAATAAACTATTTTCTGCAAAGTTATCCCTTTGAAGCCCTCGCTGGGAATAAATATGATTGGTCACCGCATATGCACTTACAGCATAGACCCCTCTGGATGTGGCATCTTCCATAAGTATCTCAGGTATTTTTGAAGAATCATGACTCCTAAAATTACCATCAACAACCACATAGGTTAATTCCTCCACCGATGATCCTGAAATTTCTTTTACAAGAGCAAAATGTCCCATAAGTTCGCCGCATTCAGTCTCACTAACCACGGAAATCATATCTCTTTTTTCAAGCATTTCCCGGACATGATCAGGGTAGTAAATAGACTCACTGAACAAGACTTCGCCATGCGCTCTCAAAAGAAGGCGGGAAATATTTTCGGCATCGTCAGGAATCGCAAATCTTGTTGTATGTGTGGTGTTAACTCGCGCAATTCGTTTGCGTGTAATTTTTTCCTGAACTCTTTTTTCGGGCAGATATTTTTCAAAAGAAAGCTCACGCTCTCCGTCTTTACCTATGGAAATATGAAGGTTATCCACCATCTGCTTCACTAAGTGAAAGCTTAAACCAGTAGTATCATTATGGTCGGACATTCTCTGCGAACAATACTGCGGAAGTTTTTCCGGCACTAATGGCAAACATAAACTGTTTATTTTGACTCCGAGCCCAGACGGTGTTTTTGAAAATAAAATGCCTACCTCATCGTCATGACCGCCAAAACCCATTTCAATTGAATTTGTGACTGATTCTTCCACAGCAAGACAGAATGACTGTACATCTTCAGGGGCAAACCCTCTCATTTTTGCACATTCACGAGCAGCAACACCAACTATTGAAATATTGGTTAATTGGGCAGGTATTTGTATCCCGAAAATTTTATTAGATGTCATTAATGGTCTCCTATTTTAAAATAAGAAGCAGAACCATTTAAAACATTTAACGTGGAAAATAAAGTTATTTTCTTTTTCGGGATATGATTTCAGAAAATTTTATACAGTCCTAAAACAAGAATTTAAACACTATCACTACCATCAAACAAATCATAAATAGAAGGGCGGCGACAGACGAAAAAACTCTGCCACCGCCCCCCACAAATTATACGTTTAATCTATCAAGCATGGAGCGCAAATCCTGTGCAAGAGTGTTCAGTTCCTGCACTGCGCGGGAAGATTCAATCATTCCGGAAGAAGTCTCATTCACAATCCTGTGCACCTCTTCCACTGCGGAATTAATCTGCTCAGATGTGGCGGACTGCTCTTCCGCAGCAGTCGCAATACTGCTGATCAATGCAGAACTTTCAATCGAAACGTTTACAATTTCAGCCAAAACTATACCGGAATCATTGGCCTGTGTGGTTGCTGATGCAATCCTATTCACAGCGGTTTCCACCTGTCTGATATTAGCTTCCGATGAATTCTGAATAGCCTTAATGTTTTTTCCAACTTCATTAGTGGCAGTCATGGTCTTTTCCGCCAGTTTACGGACTTCATCAGCAACAACTGCAAATCCTCGTCCGGCTTCACCGGCACGGGCAGCCTCAATTGCTGCATTTAGAGCCAGCAAGTTGGTCTGGTCCGCAATATCTAGAATCACAGTCATAATGCCCCCGATTGAATCAGCCTGTTTGCCAAGTTCAAGCATATTACCCTGCAAATCTCCGGCAATATCATTGACCTGATTGATTGAGGTGACGACCTCACCCACAAGTCCGGCACCTTCTTGCGCTTTTTCTGCGGCCTGTTCAGACTGCAATGTAGCATCAGCGGCATTGCGGGCCACTTCCAGCACAGTGGCATTCATTTCCTCCATTGCAGTAGCTGTCTCACCCACACGCTGCTGTTGGATATCAGTGCCCCTGCCAACCTGTTCGATCTGCGCGGCAAGCTCTTCAGAGGAAGTAGCAAGGCTGGTCGAAATACGGTCCGCAGCATTAGCTACTTCCACAATCCGATTATGAACAGCCTTGATCTCAGTCTGATCAATTAAAATTTCAAGAGCTCCGACAGTCAGCCCATTACGATCCACAACCGGCAATGCGGAACTGCTGAGTTCATAAGTACCGCACGAAGTTTTTGCAATGGTTTCAAAATTTTGTTTCTTCCCGCTATCCATACATTTTTCTGGAATACAACGGCTTTCGCGGCAGGCACCAGTTTTCATCACATCATCGCACTGCTTACCTGTAAAGTAGCTGATTCCGGCTATATCCATCCCGGCCTTATTGAGAAAAAGAATTTTCCGATCCTTCCCTCTGGTCAGCACTCCCACAGGAAGGGAGTTAAGCAACCCGCAATAAAGACTTACAAGGGTATTTACTCCCTCAATCATTGTTGCAAATCCGCCAGTATACCCGGAGGAATCCCCCTTCCGCTCAAGTTCACCTTTTTCAATGGCAGTAATGATCCGGTCAGTATCGCTCTGAAACTCCTTAAGTGACTCCACCAGACTGATTACTTCACGGTAAACACCGCAGGGCTTATCGTCATTTTCAAATTCGAAATCACCCTTTGCCACCCTGGCTACGACTTGTTCAAGCTCTGCCGGGTCCTTACCAAGAGCGCGGTGAACTGAACGGAGAATCCAGAACGCAATAATAATGGAAAAAACAAAAGCCATTCCGACCATTGCCCACAGAATGCGGCCTGTTTCTACGACACTCTCTGCCGCATTCGTATTAAAGGCAGCAGCTCTTTCTTCCGCAGAAAATATGAACTTTTCCATGCTCGATTCAAGTTCTTTGTGCAATTTTGCTTCTTTGGCCCGCTCAGCTTTGATAACACTACGCAAGGCTCCTTTTTCGTGAGTCTCGATGAGATTTTGCTCCAGAGAACTCATCTGAGTATACGTTTCGGTCAGCACAGAAAGCCCTCCCCGGTCATCAGGAGAACGCTCGGCAACCAAGTCAAAATCTTTAAGAATCTCCGAATTAAAATCATCGATATTTTTTCTATGCTTAGCAATTCTCAATTTATCGTATGATGTTATAATCTGAGACATTTCATTCTGAATTCTCATCAGGTTAACATCAATACGCAACATGGCGGTGCTGACGGCATAGGGACGCTTGTACAAGGAATCGGTAAGTGCTCCGACAGTTTCCAGCTTTGTGGCAGCAAACAGACCCAGTGTAGCTATAAGTAGCGAAATCCCTCCGAAAGCGACTATCATTCTTAATCGTAAAGTCATTTAATGCTCCCTGTATTTATTTAATTGACAATATTCGGACAGTCTTGCCATCTGCATAAACAAATAAATATCAACTAAAAATGTCGACATTCGACATTTTCTAAAAACATTTACTTTGTCAGAAAACTGATGTCAATCTCGCTCGGGATTTAAATATAAGGGTTAAATGACACTAAAAAGTCAAAAATACTGGCATATTACCAGACTTTAAAAATATTTTATCTTTTTTTTAAAAAGAAAAAGTTCTTAAAATTAGAATTGATAGATAGGCATGAATTAGAGAAAGCTACAATTGCTTCACGATAAAAATATTACATATAAAAACGTAAGCTCAGATAAAAAAACTATATATCGAAAGACTCAATGACTTTCTTCAGCAAGACTTGTGAATCATCTTCGAAACTGACAAATTTAAAACCCATTGAGAATTTATTTCCACAGCTGATAAAATTACGTACGACTCCTACTCCGAACAACATTGCAGAGCCTTCATCATATTGAAACTTGAAATTGACGAACTCGTCTTCCTTAATATCCCCCATTGTCTCGCCTTTACGAAAAACAAAAGAAATCCTACCGCCCCCTTCAGAGATATCCCTGAATACTCCCTTATATTCTTGATTCTTATAGGTAAGAACTACAGACTGAAAGCATTCAACTCGCTTATTATTTCTGAGATTAACTTTTTCAAATTTACTTGGATAAGCTAAATAAAGAAGTGGATAGGGATAAATAATAACGCGTGTGACAGTTGCCCTGAATCCACAGAGATAACACCCGTCACACTTTGCTCTGACAGTTACGTCTGAATCATCAACCAATATTCGTTTGTAATTACCTTCCCGCAAAGCAGGAAGCCAGATACTAAGAAAATAGCCGGGCCTAATCCCGACAACTTCTCCCCACAATCTTTCACCTGTAGAAAACAGCTCAACATTGGCATTCGCACCATGCTGCAATCCTAAATTATCACATGTTCCACAGAAAATAACGTCCTGTTCAACCTTCTTCTCACACATTATATCCAGTCCCATCCTTTAATAAATATCTTAAACAGAATATCGCACTAAAATAGGCTCCTCGACGTTTCGTGTGGAATTGACTTGATCGACAACACAAGTGAATGCAGTATATTCGGATGACTTATA